>JBPEWX010000442.1:0-2192 GCA_052032235.1 Ilumatobacter sp.
TCGCGGGCCTCGGGGTCGTGGTGGCCTGCGGCGCGTCGTTGACGCTCGGCGCCGCGGTGGCCGGCGACCGGGTCCTGGCCACCGTGGTCGGCGCGGAACACACCGGTGCCGCTCCGCTGCTGTGGCGCTACGCCCTGGCCACCACGGCCTTCACGGTCACGAACCTGCTCGCCAGCCTGGAGCTCGCGAAGGGACGATGGCGCGGACCGATCCTCGTGGTCGCGGGAGCGGTTGTGCAGACGACAGCGGTGGCACTCGCGGCGGACTCGATCTCGGGCGTCGTCGATGCCCAGGTCTGGTCGATGCTGCTGATGGCCGGGCTGGCGCTGGCGGTCTGCCGATCAGCACTCCATCCGGTAGCCGACGCCGCGCACCGTGCGGACGTGACTGGGACCATCGCCGGTGTCGATCTTCTTGCGGAGGTTGGCGATGTGGACGTCGACGACGTGGTCGTCGCCGAACCAGTCCTCGCCCCACACGCGCTCGCGGATGATCGCCCGGCTGTGGACCATGCGGGGGCGTTCGCTGAGCGTGTCGAGGATGTCGAACTCGATGCGGGTGAGCGACACCGCCTCGCCGTCGACCTCGACCTCGCGCGCCATCGGATGGATGACGAGTTCGCCGAAGCTGCGTCGGTCGTCGTCGGGCTCGTCGGCGACGGCTCCGCTGCGGGGTCGACGGAGCAGTGCCTCGACCCGCGCCGCGAGCTCGCGCGGTGAGAACGGCTTGGTCACGTAGTCGTCGGCGCCGGTCTTGAGGCCCATGACGCGGTCGATCTCGTCGTCGCGCGCGGTGAGCATCAGCACGTAGCAGTTCGAGCGCTCGCGGATCTGGCGGCAGACCTCCATGCCGTCGAGATCGGGCAACGTCAGGTCGAGCACGATGAGGTCGGGGTCGACCTCGGCCGACACATCCAGGGCCGACTGGCCATCGGCCGCCTCGTGGACGTCGTAACCCTCTCGACGTAGCAGCGTGCTCACGAGTTCGAGGAACTCGGGCGCATCGTCGACGACGAGCACCGTCGCCTTGGCCGCAGACGTGTCGGACATCGCCCGAAACCTACCGACCCCACTCGGCGACGTCGGCCACCCTCAGCCGTGCGCGCCCGCCCATTCGACCAGCGTGCCGGCGTCCCAGGTGTTGACGATGCGGTCGGGTTCGATGCCGTGACGGGCGGCCTTGTCGCAACCGAACGCCTGCCACTCGAGCTGGCCCGGCGCGTGCGCATCGGTGTCGATGGAGATCTTGCAGCCCCACTCGAGCGCGAGGTCGAGCAGCTCGGGCGGCGGATCCTGCCGCTCGGGGCGGCAGTTGATCTCGACGGCGACGTCGAAGCGTTCGCAGGCGGCGAAGACCATGTCGGCGTCGAACTGCGAGCCGACCCGCCCGGGGAAGTCGCTCTGGCCGATCGGGCGCATCTTCCCCGGCACCTTCTGCCCGGTGCAGTGGCCGAGGATGTCGACGTGCGGGTTGGCGATCGCCATCACCATGCGCTTCGTCATGTCCTTCGCATCCATCGACAGCTTCGAGTGGACGCTGGCGACCACGACGTCGAGCTCGGCCAGGAGGTCCTCGTCCTGGTCGAGCGAGCCGTCGACGAGCTGGGGGAGGAGCGAGGTGGTGGTGGCGTCGACGACCACCAGGTCGACGTTGGGGTGGCGGCTGCGCATCTCCTCGAGCAGCTCGGGTACGAGCCAGCGCCCGATCGAGCCGATGACGCCGAGCCGCACGCTGCCGACGACCTCGTCGCGCAGAGCCGAGACGTCGGCGGTCAGCGCGTCGAGCTCGGCCTGCACCCGGCGGGCCCGGGCGACGGCCGCCTCGCCCTCCTCGGTCAGGCCGCCCGAGCTGCGATCGACCAGCGTGGCGCCGAGCTCTTTCTCGAGCCGGGCGACGTGGGTCGACACGTTCGACTGCACCGTGTGGATCGCTCGGGCGGCGGCGGAGAACGAGCCGTGCTCGGCGACGGCGAGCAGTGCGGTCAGTTGCTTCAGGTCCACGGTCCCTCCTCCAGCCGACCCCGGCACCTATCTGTCTACCGGATGGTAGCCATCTGTGAGAACTGTTGGACAGATGCGCAGCTGCTTGGTTTACTGATCAGCACATCGCCGAGACGGACTGTCCCCCCAGCCGCTCGAGCGCACAGCGTGCCCGAGTTGGATCCCCCCTCCAACCGGCAGCACCGTAAACGA
>JBPEWX010000443.1:0-7833 GCA_052032235.1 Ilumatobacter sp.
GACGCCGACGCGTTCGATCGCAACCTCGCCGCCATGGCGGCCGTCCATCCCGGGGCACGACTCCGCCCACACGTGAAGGCGCACAAGTGCACGGCGTTGGCTGCCGCCCAGCAGGCGGTCGGACACACCACGTTCACGTGTGCGACACCGCGCGAGGTCGTCGGCATGGGCCACGCGGGTGTCGGCGACGATCTGCTCCTCGCGAACGAGACCGTCGACCCGGCCCGACTGCGGGCGATGGCCGAACTCGACGTGCTCGTGACGGTCGCCATCGACTCGGACGAGACCCTCCGAGCCGCAGTCGACAACGGCATCCGTTCGTGCCTCGTCGACGTGAACGTCGGCCTGCCGCGATGTGGCGTCGCTCCGGAGCAGGCCGGGGCACTCGCCGACCGGGCCCGCGCCGCCGGACTCGACGTCCGGGGCGTCATGGGATACGAGGGCCACCTGATGATGGTGCCCGAGCGAGCGGACCGAGCCGCCCAGGTCGAGGCGTCGATGGCACTCTTGCGCAGGGCCCACACCGACGTCGGTGGCGACATCGTGTCGGCCGGTGGGACCGGCACGTTCGATCTGCACCAGACGACGGGCGTCAACGAGGTGCAGGCCGGCAGCTACGCCTTGATGGACACACACTACGGACAGCAAGGGCTGCCGTTCGAGCAGGCGCTGTTCGTCGTGGGCACCGTCATCTCCGTCGGCGACGGCTGGGCCGTCACCGATGTCGGTCTGAAAGCGCTCGGCATGGACCACGGCAACCCGTCGGTCGTCGACGGCGACGCCTGGTTCTGCTCAGACGAGCACCTCACGTACGCGCCGCACGGATCGGTGTCGGTCGGCGACCGGGCGACGGTGATCCCGGCTCATGTCGACCCGACGATGGCGATGCACGAAGCGGCCTGGCTCGTCCGCGACGGCGAGGTGATCGACCGCTGGCCGATCGACCTGCGCGGTTGGTGACGCCGACGCTCAGCGGAGCGCGTCGAGCAGGTTGCGGAACGCTCGACCGCGGTGCGAGATCGCGTGCTTCTCGTCGTCGGTCATCTCCGCGAAGGTGCGACCGTCGCCGTCGGCCGGCACGAACACGGCGTCGTAGCCGAACCCCCGCTCCCCCTGCTCGCGCCGGGTGATCGAGCCCTCGCAGACCCCGTCGACGGCGATCTCGGTCCCGTCCGGCCAGCGCACGACGACGCTGGTCCGGAATCGCGCCGCCCGGTCGGTGGTGTCACCGAGTTCGGCGAGCAACTTGGCACGGTTGTCGGCGTAGGAACAGCCCTCACCGGCGTAGCGGGCGGCGTAGACGCCCGGGGCACCCCCGAGCGCGTCGACCTCGAGCCCGGTGTCGTCGGCGACGGCCGGCAATCCGGCTGCGTCGCAGATGGCGATCGCCTTGAGCCGGGCGTTCCCCACCAGCGTGTCGGCGTCCTCGACGACGTCGGGCACCTCGGACGGTCGCGGCAGCAGATCGACCACCCCGTCGAGGATCGCCGCGATCTCGGCGACCTTGTCGGGGTTGGCCGACGCGCAGACGAGCCGGGGTCGTTCGGACGACACGTCGGTCACGCCGGCCGCGACGACGGCGGCGTCGCGACGAGCTCGCGTTGGGCGGCGCCGATCTGGGCGAGGCCACCTTCGGCGAGCGCGAGCAGCGAGTCGAGTTCGCCGCGGGTGAACGCCATGCCCTCGGCCGTGCCCTGCACCTCGACGAAACGCGCCTCTCCCCCGTCGACCGGGCTGAGCATGACGACGTTCATGTCGACTTCGGCTTTGCTGTCCTCGACGTAGGGCAGGTCGAGCACGGGGGTGCCGCCGACGATGCCGACGCTGATCGCCGAGCAGAACGAGTGCAGCGGATGTCGGGCCAGGTCGCCTCGCTGCACGACCCGGCTCAGTGCGTCGTGGAGCGCGATGAACCCGCCGCAGATCGACGCCGTGCGGGTGCCGCCGTCGGCCTGCAGGACGTCGCAGTCGACGACGACCTGTCGCTCACCGAGCAGGGTCATGTCGCACGCCGCCCGGAGCGACCGCCCGATCAACCGCTGGATCTCGACCGTGCGGCCGCTCTGTTTGCCCTTGGCGGCCTCACGGCCGATGCGTTCGGGCGACGAACCGGGCAGCATCGAGTACTCGGCGGTCACCCACCCCTTGCCACTGTTGCGCATCCAGCGCGGGACGTCGTCGTCGACGGACGCCGTGCACAGCACGCGGGTGTCGCCGAACGACACGAGGCACGAACCGTCGGCCATCTTGGTGAAGTCGCGCTCGAACGAGAACGGGCGGAGTTGATCGGCGGTGCGGCCGTCGGGTCGGGTCATGAGTTGCTCCGTGGTGTGTCGGTGGAGGGTTGATCGGCGGATTCGAGGGCCGGGTCGGCGGAGATCGCCGTCGGCCACGACTCGGTGGCGGCGAGTTCGGGGCCGAGCAGACGCTCCCCCAACTCGCGGAACACCTCGACGTCGCCGCTGGACAGGAATCGATGGTGGCCGACGTGGCCGTCGTCGCGCAACATCCCGAGCTCGCCGAGTCGGTCCATCGCCGCGAACGCCGTCTCGTCGGCCGAGCTGACGAGGGTGACCGCCGGCCCCATCACGTCGCCGATCACCCGAGCCAGGAACGGATAGTGCGTGCAGCCGAGCAACAACGCGTCGACGTCGGCGTCGCGAACGGGCGCGAGGAGCCGTTCGGCGAGCACCATCACCTCATCACCGCTGGTCTGGCCCCGTTCGACGAACTCGACGAAGCCGGGGCACGCCGCGAGGGCGAGGCGGACGGGGGCACCGGTGCGGGCGATCGCGTCGACGTACGCACCCGAGGCCATCGTGCCGACCGTTCCGATCACCCCGACGCGTCCGGTCACGGTCGTGCGGACGAGGGAGCGGGCGCCCGGCTCGATGACGTCGATGACCGGCACGTCGAGTTCGGCGCGGATGTCGTCGAGCCCGCTCGCCGTGGCGGTGTTGCAGGCGACCACGATGGCCTTCACACCGAAATCGTCGACGAGCGAACGCGACAGCTGCCGTGCGTAGTCGTGCACTTCGTCGAGCGGCTTCGAGCCGTACGGGTACCGGCCGGTGTCACCGATGTACACGAGGTCTTCTCCCGGGAGGAGGTCGATCAGGGCGCGAGCGACCGTGAGCCCTCCGAAACCCGAGTCGAACATCCCGATCGGCCGATCCATGCCGTCGACAGGCTACGACCCGGGCGATGACGCCCGTCGCCGCCCGACGCAGCGATGTGCCAAGCTCGGAGCCGTGACGAACGTGCCCCCGTCGACGATCGTTCTGGGCGACGGAACGAGCGCCCTCATCCGCCCGATCGAGCCGTCGGACGCGCCGACGCTGCAGGCGTTCCACGAACGGCAGTCGCCCGAGAGCCGGTATCGCCGGTACTTCTCCCCGAAACCCGTCCTGACCGACGAAGAACTCGAGCGGTTCACGACGGTCGACTTCGTCGATCGCGCGGCGCTCGTCGTCGAACAGCACGACGAGTTCATCGCGTGGGCCAGCTACGAGCGCTGGCAGAACCGTGGCGATGCCGAGGTCGCGTTCCAGGTCGACGACGAACACCACGGCAAGGGCATCGCGACACTCCTGCTCGAGCATCTCGCAGCGATCGCCCAGGACAACGAGATCGAGCGCTTCACCGCCCAGACACTGGGCGAGAACCGGGCCATGCTGTCGGTGTTCTCGAAGGCGGGTTGGCCCGTCCATCGGCGCTTCGACTCGGGCGTGATCGACGTCGACTTCTCGCTCGACGAAACCGCCGAGTTCATCGACTCGGTCGAGCGACGGGAGCATCGAGCCGATTCCCGCGCCGTCGCCCACCTCCTCCTTCCCAGCTCGATCGCCGTCATCGGAGCGTCCGATCGACCCGACACGATCGGGAACCAAGTGTGGAACAACGTCCGGGCCACCGAACGGATCCGGAGCTATCCCGTCAACCCTCGGCTCGACGAACTCGACGGACGGCCGTGCTACGCCACCGTCGGCGACATCCCCGACGAGGTCGGACTCGCCGTCGTGGCAGTCCCGCAGCAGCACCTCGAGGCGACGATCGACCAGTGCATCGACAAGCGCGTGCGGGGCGCGATCGTGATCACCGTCGTCGAGTCCGACACCATCGACATGCCCGCGCTCGTGAGCCGGGCCCGACGAAACGGACTGCGGATCATCGGACCGGCGAGCATGGGGATCGCATCGCCACGACCCGACGTGGCGATCCAGGCCGCGTTGGTCGATGTGCAGCTCCCTCCGGGCAAGGTGGCGGTGTCGATGCAGTCGGGCACGCTCGGCACCTCACTGCTCCGTCTGGCGGCGCATCTCCACCTCGGGTTGTCGTGGTTCGTCTCGCTCGGCGACAAGGACGACCTGTCGGCGAACGACCTCCTGCAGTTCTGGGAGGACGACGAAGCCACCTCGGTCGTCGCCCTCTACACCGAGTCGTTCGGTAACCCACGCAAGTTCGCCCGCATCGCCCGCCGGGTGTCACGCAGCCGGCCGATCGTCGCCGTGCGAGCCGGGGCGGCGCTGCTCGACCCGGCCAACGCCACCCTGTACCGGCAAACCGGTGTGATCGAGGTGCCGACGGTGACGGCGATGCTCGACACGGCTCGCGTGTTCGCGTGCCAACCGCTGATGGACGGTGACCGCGTCGCCGTCCTCAGCAACTCTCGGAGCCCGGCCGTCCTCGCCGAGGCGACGTTGACCCGCGCCGGGCTGACCCCGGTCGTCGCTCCGGTGGCGCTCGACTGGGCGAGCACACCGGACGACTACGAGCGCGCCGTCCGCGACACCCTCGCCGACGACGACGTCGACGCCCTGCTCGTCGTGCACGCGCCACCGTCGACGGTCGACGTCAACGCGCCGAGCGAAGCGATCGACCGGGCAGCGTCCGACACCGGGAAGCCGGTCGTCGCGGTCATGTTGGGGTCGGGTGACGGTCCGTTGCGCCCCGGGTCCGACATCGCGAGCTTCGCGTTCCCCGAGCAGGCCGCCGCAGCCCTGGCGCGGGTCGATGCGTACTCACGGTGGCGCCGGACCGAGGTCGACGAGTCCCCCGACGACGTGCCGGCCAACATCGATCGCGCCGGCGCCGACGAGGTCATCGACGAGATGCTCGCGACGGGAGAAACGGGGCCACAGGAAGCGCGCACCCTGCTCGCCACGTACGGCATCCAGATGGCACCGACACGCCGGGTCGACGCGGGCGACGCCGTCGCTGCCGCCGACGAACTCGGCTACCCGGTGGCGGTCAAGGCGGCTCGACGACGGGTCGGCCGGTCGGTGGAGGCAGGGATCGCACTCGACCTGACCGACGCCGACGACGTGGCGGACGCGATCGCGATCATGCGGGAACACCTGGGGGACGACGCCGCGGTCGTGGAGGTGCAGCGCATGCTGCCACCGGGCGTCGATCTGCGGATCAGGGTCGAGGACGACGAACGGCTGGGCCCGATCATCACCGTCGGGCTCGGCGGGGTCCAGGCCGACCTGATCGGCGACGAGGTGAGCCGGATCGCTCCGGTCTCACCGGTGGTGGCACGTCGGATGGTCGAGGCGACACGCGCGAGTGGAGCGCTCGACGACGACACGCTCACCCGCGTCGCCGACCTGGTGGCCCGCATCGCCCACCTGGCCTCCGATCATCCCCGGCTCCAGGAGATCGACGTCAACCCCGTCATCGTCAGCGAGGGCCACTGCCACGTCGCCGACGTCGTCGTCCGGCTCGGCGCCCCCGATCGCCACGAACCCGTCCGCCGCCTCGAAACCTGACCGGTCCCGCGAACGGGGTCGCATTCACCCGGTGACCCCTTCTGGCCCGGGTCGGTGGGACTTTCGGCCGTGCCGACGTCGGGGTGGCCGACTCGACAATGGGACCATGACGGTCACCACCCTCGACGGGAACGAGGCGGCGGCACGCGTCGCCTACTCCCTGTCCGAAGTCATCGCGATCTATCCGATCACCCCGGCCTCGCCGATGGGCGAGTTCGCCGACGCCTGGTCGGCGGCAGGGCAATCGAACGTGTGGGGCGGAGTGCCCGACATCGTCGAGATGCAGTCGGAAGCCGGCGCGGCCGGGTCGCTGCACGGCGCGCTCCAGGCCGGTTCGCTCGCCACGACCTTCACCGCGTCCCAGGGCCTGCTGCTCATGTTGCCCAACATGTTCAAGATCGCCGGCGAACTGACGCCGGCGGTGATCCACGTCGCCGCCCGCGCCGTGGCGACGCACGCCCTGTCGATCTTCGGTGACCACTCCGACGTCATGGCCGCGCGCACGACCGGGTTCGCCATGCTGGCGTCGAACTCGGTGCAGGAAGCGCACGACTTCGCCGCCGTCGCCCATGCGGCCACGTTGCGTTCTCGCGTGCCGTTCCTGCACTTCTTCGACGGCTTCCGGACCTCGCACGAGATCAATCGGGTCGAGCTGCTCGGCGACGACGACCTGCGCTCGCTCGTGCTCGACAGCGACATCGCCGCCCACAAGGACCGTCGCCTCCGGCCGACCGCGCCAGTCATCCGTGGCACCGCCCAGAACCCCGACGTGTTCTTCCAGGGTCGCGAGGCCGCGAACTCGTACCACGACGCCGTGCCCGGCATCGTCGCCGAGGTGTTCGACGAGTTCGCCACCCTGACCGGGCGCCGATACGAACTCGTCGAGTACCACGGTGCTCCCGACGCCGAGCGCGTGGTCGTGATGATGGGGTCCGGAGCCGAGGCGGCGGTGGAGGCCGTCGATGCCCTCGTCGCCCGCGGTGAGAAGGTCGGCCTCGTGGTCGTGCGCCTGTTCCGCCCGTTCCCGACCGAGGCGTTCCTGGCAGCGATGCCCGAAACGGTGCGCCACATCGCCGTGCTCGACCGGACGAAGGAGCCCGGCTCGGTCGGCGAACCGCTCCTGCAGGACGTCGTGACCACGCTCGCCGACGGTGAGCGCGGCGACATCCGGGTGATCGGCGGCCGGTACGGGCTGGGCTCCAAGGAGTTCACACCGGCGATGGTCAAGGCCGTGTTCGACGAGGCCGGCGCCGAGTCGCCGAAGCGTCGGTTCACCGTCGGCATCGTCGACGACGTCACCGGACTCAGCCTCGACATCGACGACGACTTCCGGGTCGACACGGGTCATCACGCCGCCGTGTTCTACGCGCTCGGCAGCGACGGCACCGTCGGCGCCAACAAGTCCTCGGTCAAGATCATCGGCGACCAGCCCGGTCTCCACTCGCAGGGCTACTTCGTGTACGACTCGAAGAAGTCGGGATCGATGACCGTCTCCCATCTCCGCTACGGGCCCGATCCGATCCGGTCGACCTACCTGGTCGACCAGGCCGATCTGGTCGCCTGCCACCAGTTCGGCCTGCTCGACCGTTTCGAGGTGCTCGCCGAGGCGAAGCACGGGGGCACGTTCCTGCTCAACGCCCCCTACCCCGCCGACGAGGTGTGGGAGCACCTGCCGGCGGCGATCCAGCGCGAGATCGTGGCGAAGAACCTCACCGTGTACTCGATCGACGCCGCCCGGATCGCTCGCGAACTCGAGATGCCGGGTCGCATCAACACGGTCATGCAGCCGTGCTTCTTCGCGTTGGCGGATGTCATGCCGGTCGACGACGCGATCGAGGCGATCAAGACGTCGATCGAGAAGACGTACGGTCGTCGGGGACGGCTGGTCGTCGAGCGCAACCACGATGCCGTCGATCGGGCACTCGGGGAGCTGGCCCGTGTACCGGTGCCCGACGGTGTCGACGTCACCGGGTTGCCAGAGTCGACCTTGGCCGCGATCGATGCCTCGGCCGCTCCCGACGACGACCGCGACTTCGTCGAACGCGTCACCGCGATGATGGTC
>JBPEWX010000444.1:0-3586 GCA_052032235.1 Ilumatobacter sp.
GGACCCGAAGCCGCTGATCGACAGGTACACGAGCTTCGGGTTGATCGAGCGTGCGGTCTCGTAGTCGAGCCCGAAGCCGGCGAGCTTGCCGGGCATGTAGTTCTCGAGGACGATGTCGGACCGTCGGAACAGCTCGTGCACGAGCGCGACGTCGTCGGGGTCGCGGAAGTCGAGCACGACCGACCGCTTGTTGCGGTTGATCGACAGGTAGTACGTGGCGGTGCCGTCGTGCTCGGGTGGCCGCCACGTGCGGGTCTCGTCGCCCGCAGCACTCTCGACCTTGACGACGGTGGCGCCGAGGTCGGCCAGCATCATCGAGGCGTACGGTCCGGCGAGCACGCGCGACAGATCGGCGACGACCAGGCCGTCGAGCGGTCCGCGCTGGCCGGCGGCAGGGGGTGGGCCGTCGGTCGTCATCGACTCAGATGTCGAGACCCTTGGCGGCGACCGGCGACATCATGATCACCTCGGGTCGCCCGGCGAGCAGCCCGCCGACCGCACCCATGGCCGCTTTCATGCCGTCGCCCTTGCCGTGCACGGCCATGGCGTCGTCACCGGTGTACAGCTCGAAGAACCAGTAGACGCCGGGCTCGTCCTTGGCGGCGTGGACCGAATAGATCTCGAGGCCCGACTCCTCCTCGGCAGCGGCGATGAGGCCGGCGAGGGCGGTCTCGAGTTCGGCCGACTTGCCGTCGGCGGCGGTCAGCTTGGCGATGACGGAGAGCTTCGACATGGTCGCGACCGTACCCACCCGGCCGCTCCCGCCCCCGATCGAACCGACGCTCCGAACCGATCGGGTCGCCGCGTTCGACCAGCCGCGTCGATCCCGATGCATCCGGATGTGGGTGTGGCTCCGAAGTACCTGGTGACAACACGGTGACGAATCGTTTCGTGCCGGTGCACGCCGGGCACGCACCACCGACGCCAGTCGAACCCAGGAGAACCCCCAATGGCCAAGTACGTGACCACGATCGAGACCCCGATGCCCGCCGACCAGGCGTTCGTCTTCATGGCCGATCTCCGCAACTTCGAGGACTGGGACCCGGGCGTCCAGAAGTCGGTCCAGGTCGAGGGTTCGGGCCCCGGCCCCGACGCAGCGTTCGACGTCACGGTCGACGCCCCCGGCAAGGGCCTCACCCTGCGGTACGAGACCACCGAGTACGACGCCCCGAACTCGTGCACGGTCAAGGCGAGCAGCACACTGTTCACCTCACTCGACCGCATCACGGTCGAGCCGACCGAGAACGGCTCGCTCGTCACCTACGACGCCGAACTCACCCTCAACGGCCCGCTCGGCCTGTTCGACTTCGCGCTGAAGCCCGCCTTCTCCCGCATCGGCGGCCGCGCCGACGAGGGTCTCCAGCGGGCGCTCGACGGAACGAAGCGCTGACATGCGCGAACGCATCGCCGTCGTCGGGTCGGGCATCGCCGGCCTCACCTGTGCCCACGTGTTGGGCCCCCACCACGACGTCACCCTGTACGAGGCGGCACCCCGCCTCGGCGGCCACGCCAACACCGTCGACGTGATCGACCCGTCCGCCGGCACGATCGGCGTCGACACCGGCTTCATCGTCCACAACGACCGCAACTACCCGAACCTCGTCGGGCTGTTCGAGGAGCTCGGCGTCGAGACGGTCGACACCGAGATGAGCTTCGGCGTGATCGACCGTGATCCCGAGTCGGCGACGAGCGGGCTCGCCTACCGCGCCACGAGCCCGAACAGCATGTTCGCCCAGCGGCGCAACATCCTGCGTCCGGCGATGTGGCGGATGCTGCGCGACGTGCCCCGCTTCTACAAGGCGGCCCGGGCGCTGCTCGACGACGACTCGGTCGAGAGCGACGAGCTGTCGCTCGCCGAGTTCCTCGAACGTGAGGGTTACAGCCGCGACTTCGTCGACCTGCACCTCATCCCGATGGGAGCCTCGGTGTGGTCGGCCGACCCGTCGTCGTTCGCCGAGTTCCCGGCCCGCACCCTCTTCCGGTTCCTCGACAACCACGGCCTGTTGAGCGTCGGCGATCGCCCGCAGTGGCGCACCGTCGTCGGCGGCAGCCGCACCTACGTCGACGCGATCGCCCGCCGTTTCAGCGGCACGATCCGGCTCTCGGCGCCGGTCACCTCGATCCACCGCGACGCCCGCAGCGTGCTCGTGTCATCGCTCGGCCTCGTCGAGCGGTACGACCGGGTGATCCTGGCGACCCACAGCGACCAGGCGCTGGCGATGCTCGCCGATGCCACCCCGATCGAACAGAAGGTGCTCGGCGCCGTCCGATACCAGCCGAACACGGCCACGCTCCACACCGACACCTCGCTGCTCGCCCCGACGAAGCGGGCCTGGTCGGCGTGGAACTACGAGCGCCGGTCCGCCGACCAGCGCGAAGCGACGCTGACCTACGACATGACCGCCCTGCAGCATCTGCCGGGCAGCAACCGGTACCTCGTCAGCCTCAACAGCGACGATCACATCGACCCGTCGAAGGTCTTGCGCTCGTTCGAGTACTCGCACCCGGTGTTCGACGCCGACGCGATCGAGGCGCAGCGCCGTTTCGACGAGGTCGACGGCGCCGACCGTGTGCACTTCTGCGGCGCCTGGTGGGGGTACGGCTTCCACGAGGACGGCATGGTGTCGGGCCTGCGGGTCTGCCACCGCATCGGCGTCGACTGGCATCGCAGCACGTTGGAGCAGGACCGATGAGACCGGGCGGCGCGGCCGTGTGCAGCGGCACCGTGTACCACCGCCGCACCATGCCGAGCCGGAACGAGTTCACGTATCCGGTCGGCTACGTCTGGATCGACCCCGACCACCCCGACCGCCTCTGCCGTGAGCATCCGCTCTGGTCGGCGACGCGGACGGCCCCGGCCCGCTTCCGCCGCAGCGACTACGGGCTCGAGGCGACCGGCTCGCTCGCCGAGTCGGTCCGGGACGACCTGACGCCGGTGTTGCAGCAGCGACCCACCGGTGCCGTGCGCATGCTCACCCAGGTGCGCCGTTTCGGTTGGCTGTTCAACCCGATCACCGTCTACCTCGCCTGGACCGACGACGACGCCGATCCGGCGGGGGCCGTGCTCGAGGTGACGAACACGCCGTGGAAGGAACGGCTGCGCTACCCCGTCCGGTTGTGGCGTCGAGGCGACTGGCTCACCGCGACGACCGACAAGGTGCTCCACGTCTCCCCGTTCCTCGACGAGTCGCAGCGGTACGACATCCGCCTGCGCGGCGACGACGATCGGATCGAGTTCGGCATCGACGTGGTCCCCGACGGGATGGACGAGCCGATCGTCGTCACCGGCCTGACGACCGAGCGCGTCCCTGCGACCCGATCTGCGCTCTCGCGAGCGTTCGTCCGGCCGTTCCTCTCGACACACCGCGTGTCGTGGGGTATTCATTGGCAAGCACTGAAGCTGTGGTGGAAGCGGGTGCCGTTCGTACCGCACCCGCGGAAGCGGGAGGTACCGGCATGAGCCCGATCATCCAGGAACGAGCCCAGGGGATCGTGCGATGAGCTCGATCAGCGCCGATCGGCTGCTCCGGCACGCCGAACGCGACGTCGCGACCCGACCCGGCCCCGTCACCGCCGGAGCCGCCTC
>JBPEWX010000445.1:0-1752 GCA_052032235.1 Ilumatobacter sp.
TGCCGGTGTCGCCGCTCGACCGGCGGCCGACGGCGAGCCCGAACGGGTCGTGCCGCTCGAGGTACCACGGTCCGATCCGGTGCACGCCGCGTCGGCGGGTCGGGATGGTCGTCGTGATGTCGGTGCGGTCCTTCGTCGCGACCGGCGGTACCTCGGTCGTGCCGATCTCGCCGTCGCACGAGTCGACGAGGGTCGCCCGGTTGGTGCGACGACGGCCCTGGTTGTTCACCCGGTACCGGATACGGAGCGCCTCACCGCGAGCGACGCGCGGCGTGCTCACGCGGCGGACGATGCGCGCTGCGTGGGCCACTCGCGCGCTCCACACCGCCGCGACAACGGCGACCGCCAACCCGGCGGCGAGCACGACCAGTTCCTCGTACCGCCACCACCAGCCGAGGATCGCGAACACGACGGCGGCGACGGCCGCACCGAGACCCGACCACGTGAGGAAGCGGCCCGCCGGCCGCGTCCGATCGGTCGTGTCGGCGCCGGACTCGGCCGGACCGGATCGACGCCGCCCGATCATCAGGCGTCGCGCCGTCGCGGCACCTCGACCTCGTCGAGGACACCGGCGATGATCGACGACGTGCTCGCACCACGGAGTTCGGCTTCCGGCGTGAGCGCGATGCGGTGACCGCACACCGCCGTCGCCACGTCCTGGACGTCGTCGGGGGTCACGTAGTCGCGGTCGGCGGTGGCCGCCCACGCACGCGAGGCACGCAGCAGGGCGATGCTGCCGCGGGTCGACACGCCCAGTCGGAGATCGTGGTGATCGCGGGTCGCTGCCGCGATGCGCACGATGTAGTCGTTGATGCTGGGTGCCGCCTCGATCGAGTCGACGGCGTCGATCACCCGCTCGAGCTGGTCCGCGTCGGTGACCGACTCGACCGACTCGTCACGCTGGGCACGGTGGTAGTCCTCGAGCAGCCGGACCTCGGTCGCGTGGTCGGTGTAGCCCAGGCTGATGCGCATCGTGAACCGGTCGAGCTGGACGTCGGGGAGCGGGAACGTCCCCTGGAAGTCGCGCGGGTTCTGGGTGGCGATCACGAAGAACGGACGGGGTACCCGCCGCGACACGCCGTCGGCGGTGACCTGGCGTTCCTCCATCACCTCGAGCAGCGCCGACTGCGTCTTCGGGCTGCCACGGTTGATCTCGTCACCGACGAGCACGTTCGAGAACACCGGGCCCTCACGGAAGTTGAACGCCGCGTTCGCCTGGTCGTACACCATCACGCCGGTGATGTCGCTCGGGAGCAGGTCGGGGGTGAACTGCACGCGGGTCCAGCTGCCCGAGATCGAGTCGGCGATCGCCTTGGCGAGCGTCGTCTTGCCGGTGCCGGGCACGTCGTCGAGCAGCAGGTGCCCCTCGGTCAGCAGGCAGCTGACCGCCATGCGGATCTGTTGATGCTTGCCCCTCACCGCCTTGTCGACATTGTCGACGAGCGCTTGGACGACGGACGAGATCTCCCGCGACACCTCCGCGAGTGTACGACCCCGCGCGCCCGGTGATGGGTCGGTTGCGGGGCGCACGGTCGGCGGTGCGGCGTCGCGTCACTCCCAGCGGAGTTCGAGGTGGTCGAGCGCGTCGTCGAGCACACCGCGGAGCAAGGGGTCGCGCAGGCTGGCGTGCGAGACGGGTTCGGGGTCGGGGAAGTCGGGCGGTGCGGCCCCGGCCGGTGCGCCGAGCAGGACGGCGATCGCCTCGGCTGCGTCGTCGACGACCGGGGTGCGGTCGACCTGCGCGTCGTCGCG
>JBPEWX010000446.1:0-2764 GCA_052032235.1 Ilumatobacter sp.
ACGCTCGATCTTGATCTTCACGTCGAGACGGCCGGGACGCAGGATCGCCGGATCGATCAGGTCCTCGCGGTTCGTCGCACCGATCACGATGACGTTGCGGAGCCCCTCGACGCCGTCGATCTCGGCGAGCAGCTGAGGGACGATCGTCGATTCCATGTCGGAGCTGATGCCCGAACCACGGGTGCGGAACATCGAGTCCATCTCGTCGAAGAACACGATGACGGGCCACCCCTCCTCGCTCTTCTCACGAGCCCGTTGGAAGACCAGGCGGATCTGACGTTCGGTCTCACCGACGTACTTGTTGAGCAGCTCCGGACCCTTGATGTTGATGAAGTAGGAGCGGCCCTTGCCCTCCCCCATCTTGTCGGCGACCTTCTTGGCCAGGCTGTTGGCCACCGCCTTCGCGATGAGGGTCTTGCCGCAACCGGGCGGCCCGTACAGCAGGATGCCCTTCGGCGCCGGCAGGCGGTGCTCGGCGAACAGGTCCTGGTGCAGGAACGGCAGCTCGACCGCGTCGGCGATCTCCTCGATCTGATCGTCGAGTCCGCCGATGTCGGCGTAGCTGATGTCGGGCACCTCTTCGAGCAGCAGATCCTCGACCTCGGGCCGGGGCAGCTTCTCGAGCAGCATGTTCGACCGGGGATCGAGCCGGAGCATGTCGCCCGCACGGAGTCGCACGCCGCGGATCTGGCTCGCCAGCTCGACCACGAGCTCTTCGTCGGCGCGGCCGACGACGATCGCCCGGACGCCGTCCTCCATCACTTCCTTCAGCGACACCACGTCGCCGGTCGTGTCGGGGCGCCGGGCGTCGATCACGTTGAAGCTCTCGTTGAGCGCGACCTCGGCACCGATCTCGAGCAGGTCGAGATCGATCTCGGGATGCACCTGTACCCGCATCTTGCGGCCGCTCGTGAGGATGTCGATCGTGTCGTCGTCGTTCAGCCCGACCACCACGCCGTACGCATTCGGCGGCTGGGTGAGCTTGTCGACCTCGTCACGCAACGACGCGATGTGTTCGCGGGCCTCGCGGAGGGTGTAGCTCAGCTTCTCGTTCTGGGCCGTCGCCTGGGACAGCTGGCCCTTCGTCTCGAGCAACCGCTCCTCCAGGGAGCGGATGCGGTTCGGCGTGTCGGCGAGGCGCGAGCGCAGGTGCGCGTTCTCCTCCGCCGCCATGGTGAGCTGCGCCTCGAGTGCGGCACGCTCGTTCGCCTGGTGGTCGTCGCTGTTCACGCTGTCGTCCACGTCCGTTTCCTTTCCGGTCGTGTGCTCTTGATCTGAACCTACACGCGCGTCCCCGATCTCGCGTGGCACCGAAACGCTCGCCCGTCGCTGGCTCGTCCCCACCTCGCACTCATCGGTAGGTTGCCGGGCCATGACCGTCACATCGTCCGCCCTCCCCGCCGCGTTCGACAACACCGTGACCCGCCAGCTCGGCGTCGAGATCCCGATCGTGCAGGCCCCGATGGGTTGGATCGCCCGCAGCCGGCTGGCCTCCGCCGTGTCGCAGGCCGGGGCGATGGGGATCATCGAGACGTCGTCGGGCGAACTCGACGCCGTCAAGGACGAGATCCGGAAGATGAAAGATCTCACCGACCGGCCGTTCGGTGTGAACATCGCGCAGGCGTTCGTGCGTGACCCGTCGATCGCCGAGTTCGTGATCGAGCAGGGTGTGGAGTTCGTCACCACGTCGGCCGGTTCGCCCACGAAGTACACCTCGACGCTCAAGGAAGCGGGCCTCATCGTGTACCACGTCGTGCCGACGCTGCAGGCAGCGTTGAAGGCGGTCGACGCCGGCGTCGACGGCCTGATCGTCGAGGGCGGTGAAGGCGGCGGCTTCAAGTCGCCCACCCCGGTCTCGACGATGGTGCTGCTGCCGCTCGTGTGCTCGCGCGTCGACGTGCCGGTGATCGCCGCCGGGGGCATCACCGACGGTGCCACGATGGCGGCTGCGTTCGCGCTCGGCGCACAGGGTGTGCAGATGGGCACCCGGATGGTGTCGGCCGCCGAGTCACCGGTCCACGACAACTGGAAGCAAGCGATCGTCGACGCCACCGAGACCGACACCCTGTTCCTCAATCAGCGCCACTCCCCCGCCCTGCGCGCCCTCAAGACCGCCCGGACGGCCGCACTCGTCGACGCCGAGCACAACGTGTTCGCCGACTTCGGTGACGCCAAGTCGCTCTACTACGGCGGCGACATGGAGGCCGCGATCGCCTTGTCGGGGCAGGTGGCCGGACGCATCGACTCGGTGCGGCCCGTGGCCGACATCATCGGCGACACCGTGCGCGAGTTCGGCGAGGTCGTCGACCGGCTCGCCGGCGGCTGACGTCGCCGTCCGGCCTGGTCGAGCACCGTCGATGGGACGAAGGTCCCGACCTCGCCGGATGTGGCACGGATGTTCGTTTCCGAGGGGTCGGCCGTGTAAACTCGGCACTGTCTATTTCCCGCTCGAAGGAGTCTGAATTCACATGAAGGTCTGGATCGATCAGGATCTCTGCACCGGCGACGGGCTGTGCGAAGAGATCGCCCCCGACGTGTTCACCCTGCTCGACGACGGCCTTGCCTACGTGGTGGAGGGCGACAAGATCTTCGCCGAGGCGAAGGGCAACCCCCAGGGTGCCGAGGGACTCGCCGAGTTCCCCGACAGCCAGATCGACGCCGTCGTCGAATCCGCCGAAGAGTGCCCGGGCGAATGCATCTTTATTGAGCCCTAAGCTTCGCAGGGCTCATTTCACGGGCTTGCGTGTGTCGCATCGCTCGTGAT
>JBPEWX010000447.1:0-6273 GCA_052032235.1 Ilumatobacter sp.
CGGATCGAACGGGGACGACCGACGTCGCCGCGACCGCCCCTGCACCGATGTCGCCGTCGACCTCGGCCGTCCCCGTGCTGACGTCGCCGACGGTCCGGGCCGTGGCATCGGCGGACGCCCCCGCCGTCGTCGAATCGTCCACGACCGCACCGCGTGTGACGGCACCGTCACCGACCTCGACGCCGTCCGCGGTCACGACGACCGCAACCACGACGACGGTGCCGCCGGTCCGGCGGGTGTCGATGGCGTTCAGTGGTGACACGCTGCCCCACAGCCCGCTGTGGCGGCAGGCCGAACGCAACGCCGCAGCCGCCGACGCCGTCGGGTTCGACTTCGATCCGATGATGCTCGAGCTCGCGCCGCTACTCGCCGAGGTCGACGTGGCGATGTGCCACCTCGAGACGCCGATCGCCCCCGAGGGCGAGGAGCTGTCGACGATGCCACGGTACGGCGTCCCACCCGAGGTGATCGGGATGTTGGCGGCCGCCGGGTGGGATCGCTGCTCGACCGCGAGCAACCACACGATCGACCGCGGCTTCGAGGGCATCGTCCGCACCGTCGACACGTTCGACGCCTACGGACTCGGCCAGGTCGGCATGGCACGCACCCCCGACGAGATCGAGCCGCGGGTGTTCGAGACGAACGGGGTCGCGATCACCCACCTGTCGTACACGTGGAGCTACAACGGCCTCCGCCTCCCCGAGGGCGACGACTGGCAGTCGGCCCTGATCGACCCGGATCGCATCCTCGCCGACTCGCTGATCGCTCGATCGCTCGGCGCCGAGATCGTGGTGGTCTCGCTGCACTGGGGTGCCGAGGGCGTCCACGAACCGACGGGCTACCAGCGCGAGCTCGCCGAGCGGTTGACCGCACCCGGCATCATCGACCTCATCGTCGGGCACCACGCCCACGTCGTCCAGCCGATCGAGCGGGTGAACGACACGTGGGTGATGTACGGCCTCGGCAACATCTTGTCGAACCTGCCGACGTCACACCGCTGGCCGGCGGCCAGCCAGGACGCTGCCGTCGTCACCGTCGACGTCGAGGTGTCGCCCGACGGCGTCACCGTCGCGCGACCGGTCGTGCACCCGACCTGGGTCGACAAGGACGCCGGTTGGATCGTCCGCCTGGTCCAGGAGGAGCTGGCCCGCGACGACATCGGGGCCGGCCAGCGCGGGCGGCTCGAGGCCTCGCTCCGCCGGACGACCAGTGTCCTCGGCGAGTACCTCGCCGAGGACACCGAATCGTGATGGTCAGCCCTTGACGGCGCCGGCGAGGAGGCCTCGCACGAAGTACCGCTGCAGGGCGAAGAAGACGGCGATCGGGACGACCATCGCCACCATGCCCGCCGCCGTGAGCAGGTGCCACGATTGGCCACGGGTGCCGGTCAGCGTCGCCAGCTGGCGGGTGATCGGCGCCTTGTCCTGGCCGGCGTAGATGAGTGCGATGAGGTAGTCGTTCCAGATCCACATGAACTGGAAGATCGTCAACGAGGCGATCGCCGGGACGGACAGCGGCACGATCAACCGGAAGAAGATCGTCATGTGACCGGCACCGTCGATCTTGGCGGCCTCGATGATGTCGCGCGGCAGTGCGCCCACGAAGTTCTTCAGGATGAAGACGCAGAACGGCATGCCGAAGATCGTGTGGGCGATCCACACGCCGAGGTAGGTGCCCGTCAGGTCGAGGTCGGGGAAGATCGTCACGGTGCCGATGTGGGCACCGCCGCTGAACAGCTGCAGGATCGGCACGAGGGCCATCTGCAACGGCACCATCAGCAGTGCGACGATCGCCACGAACATCCATTCGCGGCCGCGGAACTCGATCCACGACAGTGCGTACGCGGCGAGCAGCGCCAGCCCGACCGACAGCATGACCGCCGGGACGGTGATGATGAACGAGTTCTGCAGGTACTTCCACAGGTCGTCGTTGCCGGCGCCCGACGACAGGACGGCGCGGTAGTTGTCGAGGGTGACGTCGGGGTCGCTGAAGAACGTCCACCAGCCGCTGCCCTTGACGTCGGCCTCGGGACGGAACGACGAGATGAAGACGCCGAACGTGGGGATCGTCCAGAGCACCGCCAGCAGTGTGACGATGATCAGCCCCGCCTTCGACCCGAGTGCGCCGCTGACGGCGGCGCCGGTGCCGCCCTTCTTGTGACCGACCGGGTCGACGTCGTCCTTGACGGCGTGATCGATCATGTCCTGATCCGCGAACGGATCGATGTCGGCTCCGGATGTCGTGCTCATGCGCCCACCATCTCCTCAGCGCGCTTCTGGGCCCGTCGGTTCAGGTAGATGATCGGGATCACCAGGGCGAACAGCAGCACGGCGAGCGCCGAACCGAGGCCGCCTCGACCCTGGACGAACGTGGTGACGTAGAACTCGTTGGCGATCGTGCTCGTGCCGAACCGACCGCCGGTGGTGGCAGCGACGATGTCGAACGCCTTCAGGCCGGCGAACGTGATCGTGGTCGCCACGGTGATCACCGTGGTCTGGATGTACGGCAGCATCACCTTGTAGAAGACCTGGCGGTCGGTCGCGCCGTCGACCCTCGCCGCCTCGATGAGGTCGTCGGGGACACCCTTCAGCGCGGCGCTGAAGATGACGGTCGCGAAACCCGCCTGGGTCCAGATGAAGATGACGATCAGCAGGAACGTGTTGAAGCCGGGCGCCGAGGCGGGCGGGTCGAACCCACCGAAACCACGCTCGAGCACCCAGAGGCGGTCGCCGTTGCCACCCATGCTCTCCGGGAGGCCGGGGATCGATCCGGTGATCGCGTTCAGGAGGCCGTTGTCGAACGGCGGGCCGGCGTAGACGAACAGCCAGGTGACACCCGCACCGACGAGGGAAATCGCACCCGGCAGGAAGATGGCGGTCTTGAAGGCCTTCTCGCCCTTCACGTTGTCGGCGAACCGGGCGACCGCCAGGCCGACGACGACGGTGAAGGCGGTGCCGACGATCACCCACGCCATGCTGTTGAACACCGTCAGCCGGGTGCCGGTGTTGCTGAAGATCGTCTGGTAGTTGTCGATCCCGACGAAGCTGTTGCCGCTGTCGTTGCGGAAACTCAGGTAGATCGTGCGCAGTGCGGGAACGAGCAGGCCGATGACCACGGCCACGGTGGCCGGCAGCATGAACACCCAGTACCGGGCGCCCTCCTGCCACTGCTTCGGCAGGCGACCCGACAACCAGTACAGGCTGCCGAGCAGCGCGCCGAGCGCCGCGAACGCGATCAGCACGGTGATCAGTGCTCGGATGAACTCACCCATGGAACCCCCTGTTCAGACCGGTGACGCCTGGTTCCAACAGTACGTCACCTGCGTGGTGGATGCGAAAGGGGCCGGGGCTGTGCAGCCCCGGCCCCTTTCGATCGACGTCGGACGACGCCGGTGTTCAGAGTCGGGTCAGCTGGCGGGCCAGCTGGCTTCGACGTTGTCGACGAAGGTCTGGGTGTCGATCGAGTCGATCACCCAGGCCGTCACCTCGGTCCAGAAGGTGCCGGCGCCGACGGCACCGGGCATCAGGTCGGAGGCGTCGAAGCGGAACACGTCCGCACCGAGCTGCAGCTCGGACAGCTCACGGACGAGCGGGTCCTCGATCGCAGCGACGTCGATGGCCAGGTGCGGCGAGAGCTCGCCACGGGTGTTGACCATGTACAGCTGGTAGTCGACCGAGCCGGTGTAACGCAGGACGTCCATCGTCTCGGGCTTGTCGGTGGCAGCGGCGTAGATGTCGCCGGCACCGAGGAGGTACTTCGGACCGTCGGCCGGGCTCGGCAGGTAGAAGAACCAGACGTCGCCCTCGGGCGAGATGTCGGTGCCTTCGGGGAACAGCGTCGAGTAGAAGCTCGCCTGACGGTGCAGCCAGCAGTCGCCGGTGGCCACGCACGTGCCGCCGTCCTGGAACTTCGTGGTGGCAATCGCCTTGACGTTGTTGTCGCCGCCGAGGTAGTCGGGGTTCTTGACGAACTCACCGACGGCGTCGGCCACGGCCACGACCTGCGGGTCGTTGAACGGGATCTCGTGGTTCACCCACTGGTCGTAGACCTCTTCACCGTTCACACGGAGCATGAAGTCTTCCATCCAGTCGGTGAGCACCCAGCCGGTGGCGACGCCGGACTCGGCACCGACACCCCAGGGCACGCCGCCGTCGGCGACGATCTGGTCGGACAGGGCCTTGAGCTCGTCGATGCTCTGCGGGATCTCGTAGCCGGCTTCGGCGAAGCGGCTCGGGCTGTACCAGACCAGCGACTTCACGTTCGAGCGACCGGGGATGCCGTACACGGTGCCGTCGAAGGTCGCGTAGGTGTCCCAGCCGGAGATGAAGTCGTTGGCGGTGCTGTTGGCGAGGTCGTCGGGCAACGCCGTGAGGTAACCGGCGTCGACGTGGCCGGCCATCAGACCGGGCTGCGGGTAGTCGATGACGTCGGGCGGATCGCCGCCCTGGAGGCGGACGTTGATCTCGGTCTCGAACTGGTCGGTGCCCTGCCAGACGACTTCGACGCCCGTGCACTCCATCAGCGGGTCGTAGCCGGCGACGAACTCCTCGACGACCGTCGGGTCGCCCTCGGAGTTGCGGACCGGCGAGAAGACCGTGACCTGCTTGCCCTCGTACTGGTTCTCACACGGGATGGCGCCGTCGAGCAGGCTCTCGCCGCCCGCGGCATCGTCGCCCGAGTCGTCGCCGGCATCGGCGTCGTCACCGGCGTCGTCGCCGGCGTCGGTGGTCTCTTCGGTCGTGTCGTCGCCCGACTCGTCGTCATCGTCGCCACAGGCGGCGGCGACGAGCGACAACGCGACGACGGCCACGACCGGCTTCGTCCAAGTGCGCTTCATGATTGGTTGGATCCTCCCCCTCCGCCGCGTGGACGACGGAAGCGTTTTCGTGAGCGGCTGGAACCGCTCTCGGTTCACGACCCGCGCGAATTGTGCGGGCCGCTGTAAACGCTTGCAGAAATCACACCGCCGCGCAACACATTCGAAACGAAAAGGGTCCGAAGTCCCTCGCCGAACACCTGTTATCGAGCGCGTTCCGGACCACCGGGCGGCACGTCGGCCGTCGGATATCGTCGTCCGGATGATCGAGATCGTGACGGTCGACGGCGCCGTCGAGTGGGCGGCGCTGCCACCCCCACGCCCACCCGCTGCGTTCCGTGCCCTCGACCTGCGCGACGCGGCCGGGTTCGAGCACGGCTCGTTCGACGGTTGCGTGTTCCTGTCGTGCCTGCTCACGCCGGCCCAGGCCGGGTTCCTCACCACGACGGGCGCGACGATCGTCCGCGATCGCCCCGACCGTCCGTTCACCCTGCACCGCCGACGGCTCTACTCACCCGACGAACTGTTCGCCGGCTTCGACCCCGACCGTCCCGACGGATACGCGACCACGTTCGACGCACGCGTGTACCGCCACTGGGAACGCACCGGCCGGCAACATCCGCCGTTCATCGACGAGAGCCTCGCCCGACGACTGCACGATCACTCGATCACCGAGGCGTTGCACGACGCACTCGCCGGTACCCGCCCGGTCGCGATCATGGGCGGGCACGGCCTCGAACGCTCGGCACCCGGCTACGCAGCGGTCGCCCGCATCGCCCGCACCCTGACCCGAGACGGCTACACGATGCTGTCCGGCGGCGGACCCGGCGCGATGGAGGCGACCCACCTCGGCGCCTGGATGGCCCACTTCCCCGACGACGACCTCGACGCCGCGATCGGGGTGCTCTCACCGCGCCCCGACGGTGCCGAACCGAACCGAGAGTACGCCGACCCCGACTGGCTGCACCGCGCCATGGCCGTCCGGGAGCGATGGCCGATCGCCGAGCCGACGTACGACTCGATCGGGATCCCGACGTGGATGTACGGCCACGAACCCCCGGCCGCGTTCGCGACGAAGATCGCCAAGTACTTCGCCAACAGTGTGCGCGAGGAGGGTCTCCTCGCCGTCGCCACCTACGGCGTGCTGTTCACCCGCGGTTCGGCGGGGACGGTGCAGGAGATCTTCCAGGAAGCGACCCAGAACCACTACGAGAGCTACGGCGAGCCGGCGCCGATGGTGCTCATCGACGTCGACTACTGGACGGACACCCTGCCGGTCTGGCCGCTGCTCGAGGCGTTGGCCGACGGCCGCGCGTACCGACCGCTGCTCACCCTGACCGACGACGAACACGAAGCCGTCGCCACCATCCGGTCGTACGAACCCACCCCCTGACGACGAACGGTGTCGGATCCGTTGCGTCGCCGCATCGCTGACGCGCACCCGACGAATGGTGTCG
>JBPEWX010000448.1:0-1875 GCA_052032235.1 Ilumatobacter sp.
CGAACGAGATGCCGGCGTACTCACCGCGCCACAGTTCGGCTCGGGCGAGCCCGCGCCCGGCGGTGTCGATGTAGACGGGCAGATCGGTGATCGCCGACAGTTCCCGGCGGAGCGGGAAGTCGTGCCAGGTCGGCATGCCCACCGGCTTCATCGAACCGGTGCCGTGGTCGATCGGCCCCGGACACGTGAGCCCGACGGCGACGGGCGTGACGTCGGACGGCTTGGCGGCCAGCACGCGACGGACGAGTTGGGTGAGTGCCGGCCAGACGTTGCGCGACGGCGTGGCGACACGGTCGCGGAGCACGACCTCGCCGCGTTCGTCGACGACGCCGGCCGTGAGACGCGACGGGCCGAGGTCGATCGCCAGGAAGCCGGAGTGCGCCGTGTCGGCGGGTTCGGTCACGGCGGGCAACGGTAGCGCCGACGGGCCGAACGACACGGACTCCGGCCAGGGTCTAGCCTGACGCCCCGTGAGCGACTCCACCGTCCCTGCGCCCACGTTCGCCGATCTGTTCGAGGCGATCGTCGACAACATCTCGACCGTGGTCCACGGCAAGCGGGAGGCGATCGAGTTCGCCCTGATCGCGCTCTTGGGCGAAGGTCACCTGTTGATCGAGGACGTGCCCGGCGTCGGCAAGACGAGTCTGGCCAAGGCGCTCGCCAGCTCGATCGACTGCACGTGGAAGCGGGTGCAGTTCACCCCCGACCTGCTGCCGGCCGACCTCGTCGGCGTCAGCGTGTACGAACGCTCGACCGAGCAGTTCCGCTTCACGCCCGGACCGATCTTCGCCAACATCGTCCTCGCCGACGAGATCAACCGCGCCTCACCCAAGACCCAGTCGGCGCTGCTCGAGGCGATGGAAGAACGTCAGGTGTCGGCGGACGGCACGACCCACCGCCTCGACCCGCCGTTCATGGTGATCGCCACCCAGAACCCGGTCGAGCAGGAGGGCACCTATCGGCTGCCCGAGAGCCAGCTCGACCGCTTCCTCCTGCGCATCTCGCTCGGGTATCCGGGGCGCACGGCGGAGATGGCGATCCTCGACGGACAGGGCTCGATCGACGCGCTCCACAAGATGGAGCCGGTCGTGTCGTCCGACGAGGTGTTGCAGATGATCGACGCCGTCAAGCAGGTGTACCTCGCGCCGGCGCTCAAGTCGTACCTGATCGATCTCGCCGAGGCGAGCCGGCGCCATTCGGCGATCGAGTTGGGGTTGTCGCCCCGTGCGACGCTGCAACTGGCAGCAGCCGTCCGCGGTCACGCCGCGGCACGAGGGCGCGACTACGGCACCCCCGACGACGTCAAGGCCGTCGCCCGTTCCGTGCTCGCCCACCGCATCCTCCTGCGCTCGGGGAGCAACGCACGCACCTCGGCCGAAGAGGCGATCGACGAGCTCTTGGCCGACGTCGCCGTCCCGGCGGCGGGCTGACGGCGGGGCAGATGCCCACTCGTCAGGGCTGGACCATCGCCGTCTCGGCGGTCGTGGCCATCGTCGTCGGACGCGTCTTCGGCATCCTCGAGTTGTTCGTGATCGGCGCCGCGCTCGCGGTCGCCGTCGTCTTGGCGGTACTCGTCGTGCAGCTGTTCCGACCCCGCCTCCACGTCCATCGCTGGGTGCACCCGTCGATGCTGACCGTCGGCGACGCCGGGCGGGTCGACCTGACGATCGAGAACCGTGGCTCGGTCCGGTCGCCTCGCGTGTCGCTCGTCGAGCCGGTCGGCACCACCAGCTCGGCGAGGCTCACGATCGCCACCCTCGGCGCCGGGCAGCACGTCGACGCCGGCTATCGCGTGCCGGCGCAGCGGCGCGGCGTGCTCACGATCGGCCCCACCACCCTCGAGCGGTACGACCTGCTCGGGCTGGCCGGTGGCAC
>JBPEWX010000449.1:0-10529 GCA_052032235.1 Ilumatobacter sp.
GCAGCTCGTCGTGTGATCCGAGCTCGACGATGCGGCCGTTCTCGAGGAAGGCGATCCGGTCGGCCGACCGCACCGTCGACAACCGGTGTGCGATCACGATCGCCGTCCGACCGTGGAGTGCGGCGTCGATCGAGGCCTGCACCTGCGCCTCGTTGTCGTTGTCGAGGTGGCTGGTGGCCTCGTCGAGGATCATGATCGCCGGGTCCTTCAACAGCAGCCGAGCGATCGCCAGCCGCTGCTTCTCGCCGCCGCTCAAGCGGTAGCCACGCTCGCCGACCACCGTGTCGTACCCGTCGGGCAACGCCGCGATCGTGTCGTGGATCCGGGCAGCACGGCACGCCTCGACGAGCGCGACGTCGGTCGCGTCGGGACGGGCGTACCGCAGGTTGTCGGCGATCGATTCGTGGAACAGGTGCGGGTCCTGGGCGACGACGCCGATCGAGCCGCGCAACGAGGCGAGGGTCAGGTCGCGCACGTCGACACCGTCGACGAGCACGGCACCGTCGCTCACGTCGTACAGGCGCGGCACGAGCGACACCAACGTGCTCTTGCCGGCACCCGACGCGCCGACCAGGGCGAGCGTCTCACCCGGTGCGACCCGGAGCGACAACCCCGACAGCACGTCGACGTCGGGGTCGGCGCCGGGAATCGCCTGCGTCTCCATCGACGCGATCGCGGACGCGGCGGCCGGCGGATATCGGAACGTGACGTCACGCAGCTCGACCTCGCCGCGGGGTGCGACCAGGTCGACCGCGCCCGGCCGGTCGGCGATCGGTTCGGGGGCATCGAGCACCTCGAACACCCGCTCGAACGAGACCATCGACGTCATCAGGTCGACGCGGGCGTTCGTCAGCCCGGTGAGCGGTTGGTACACGCGGGTCACGAGGGCGGCGAGCGCGACGAGCGTGCCGGCGGTGATGTCGCCGCTGACGACGAGCTGACCGCCGATGCCGTAGATCGCCGCCGTCCCGACCGCAGCGACGAGGCCGAGCGCCACGAAGAAGACCCGGCCGAGCATCGCCGAGCGGACGCCGGCGTCGCGTACGGCGTGCGCACGCACGTCGAACTGCGACTGCTCCCGGTCGAGGGTGCCGAACAGCTTGACGAGCATCGCTCCCGACACGTTGAAGCGCTCGGTCATCTGGGTGTTCATCGCGGCGTTGTGCTGCATCTGCTCACGCGAGATGTCCTGCAGTCGTCGCCCGACCCGCCGCGCCGGCACGATGAAGATCGGCAGCACGATGAGCGCCAGGATGGTCAGCCGCCACTCGAGCGCGAGCATCGCGGCAAGGGTCGTGACGAGCACCACGACGTTGCTGACGACGCTGCCGAGCGTGGAGGTGACGGCGCTCTGGGCCCCGATCACGTCGTTGTTCAGCCGGCTCGTGATCGTGCCGGTCGGCGTGCGGGTGAAGAAGGCGAGCGGCAACCGCTGCACCTTGGCGAACAAGGCGCTGCGCAGATCGGCGATCAGGCCTTCGCCGACGCGTGCACTGCACCAGCGTTGGAAGATCTGGAGTACGGCGTCGGCCAGGGCCGCGGCGACGGCGATACCGGCGAGCCACCAGATCTGGCCACGATCCTCGGCCGGGATCGCGTCGTCGAGGATCGCCCGGACGACGAACGGCGGGACGAGGGCGAGCAAGGCCGCGAGCAGGATCGCGCCGAGGAAGAGGAAGATCGTGCCGCGGTACGGACGAGCGAAACCCCAGACCCGACGCATCGTGTCGCGCCCGACCGCCGCGTCCTTCACGGCGTCGGTGTCGCGGGGCATCATGTGGTGGGGACCCATCCGCACACCTGCAGGCTACGAGCGCGAGCGCACGGCGACGCCTGAGATCGAGCGGAGACGATCCCGGCGTGCTCCACCGCGCGGCGAGGGTCGGCCCGTACGCTGCTTCGCCATGACCGGGCGTACGCGAGCGGCGGTGGCCGCCATCACCCTGACCTCCCTCGCACTGTCGGCCTGCAGCTCCGGCTCCGACGACGACGCAGCCCCCGAGACGACCGACGCCGCGCCGACCACCGAAGCGCCGGACGACGAACCGGCGACCGACGACACCGAACCGGCCGACGATGCGGAGCCGGCCGACGACGACACCGACTCGACGCCCGCCGACGACACCACGTTCGACGTCGCGCCGATCGAGTGGAGTGAGTTCGACGACGACGTCGACGTCGCCACGGTGACCGTGCCGGTCGACTACGAGAACCCGGGCGGCGACCAGTTCGAGTTGTTCGTCGCCCGCCATCGGGCGCTCGAACCCGACGAACGCATCGGCTCGCTGCTGATCAACCCGGGCGGCCCCGGCTTCGGCGGTTCCGACTACGCACTGTTCGCCACCCAGGTCTTCGACCGCGACCTGCTCGACCATTTCGACATCGTCGGCTGGGACCCGCGAGGCACCGGTGAGTCGGAACCGGCGATCGACTGCATCGACGACTTCGACCCCTACTTCAACGCCGTCGACCTCACGCCCGAGACGGACGAAGAGCGCGCCACCGCCGTCGGTGTCGCGGCGAACTTCGTCGAGGCGTGCGAGACGAACAACGCCGGCTACTTCGAATACGTCGGCACCAACAACTCCGCCCGCGACATCGACGCGTTGCGACAGGCACTCGGCGAGGACGAGATCTCGTACTTCGGCTTCAGCTACGGCAGCGAACTCGGTGCCACCTGGGCGACCCTGTTCCCCGACACCGTGCGCGCCGCCGTGCTCGACGGTGCCGCCGACCCGAACGCCGATGCGCTCGAAGGGTCGTTGCAGCAGATGGCCGGCTTCCAGGCCTCACTCGAGACGTTCCTGTCACGGTGCAGCGCCGACAGCGACTGCGAGTTCCACAACGACGGCGACGCCGAGACCGCGTTCGTCGATCTGCTCGCCGCGCTCGACGCCGCACCCGCCGAGGTCGAGCCCGACCGACCGCCGGTCAACCGTGACGTCGCCCTCGTCGCCACGATCCAGGCGATGTACTCCGAGTCGTTCTGGCCGGCGCTCGAGCGTGCGCTCGCCGACGCGGCGAACGGCGACGCTGCCGGCCTGTTCGCCCTCAACGACGCCTACTACCAACGCCAGTCCGACGGCACCTACGGCAACGAGCTCGAGGCGTTCCAGGTGATCTCGTGCGCCGACACCGCCGACCGCGAGACGGTCGAGGAGGCCGACGCCGAGGTCGCACAGTTCCGCGAGGTCGCACCGCTGCTCGTGCCCGAAGGATCGATCGGCAGCTACTTCTGCACCTTCTTCGAGGCACCGGTCGACCCTCGTGTCGAGATCACCGGTGCCGGCGCGGGCCCGATCGTCGTGATCGGCACGACCGGCGATCCGGCGACGCCGTTCGAGTCGACGGTGCGGATGGCCGAGACGCTCGAGGACGGACGCCTGGTGATCGTCGAGGCCGACCAGCACACCGGGTACGGCGTGAACCGCTGCGTCATCGACGTGGTGAACGACTACCTCATCGACCTGAACGCACCCGAGTCCGGCACCGAGTGCCGCTGACACGCGCCGCCCGACCCCGGCGCCACTGACGCGGCGTCGCCGGACCCCGGACGCGCAACGACGCCGGCCGCACGTGGCGGACCGGCGTCGTCGTCTGGCGGAGAGGGTGGGATTTGAACCCACGGACGCTTGCACGTCGCACGCTTTCGAGGCGTGTCCCTTCGGCCACTCGGGCACCTCTCCGTCGAGCGAGGCTAGCGGGATTCGCGCCCCGTGCGGACAGGAGTCGCCCCGCACGAACACCGGTTCCGCCGCCGACACCGCACCGTCGCCGCACCGTCACCGCGCCGTGGGAGCACAGAGAGGACACCGTCCACGGCCCGACATCGAGCGGTCGCCCGACGGCCACCACCACCGATCGTGGTAATTTCCCGGAGACGGACCGCATCCGTGGCCAGCGATAACACTGGGATTCAAGACCCCGGCCCGCTGCGTCGATAGGCACGGAGGAGAGGCGGTTCGGCGCAACGACCACGCACCGAACGACAACCGACAAGGAGGGAAACACATGTCGTCGCCTGACACCGGCGCGGACGCGCACGACGACCATGTCGTGAAACTCCTCGTCACCGGACCGTTCAACGCCGGCAAGACCACCCTGATCGGCGCCGTCAGCCAGACGCCCGTCGTCGACACCGATGTCGCCACGACCGGCGACGAGGCCGACACGAAACAGCGAACGACGGTCGCCATGGACTTCGGCACGTACTCGATGACCGACGACGAGGGGCGCGTCGAGTTGCTCATGTTCGGCACCCCCGGCCAACCCCGGTTCGCCTTCATGACCGACGTCATGAAAGGCGACGTGGACGCCGTCATCTCGGTCGTCGACGCGACCGACGAGTCGTCGCACCGCGCCGCCGGACACGCGATGCGTTCGCTGCTCGCCGACCTGCACGCACCGCTCGTCGTGGCGGTCAACCGATGCGACGACCCCGACGAGGCCCACCGCATCGCCCGCCGACTCGGTGCGTTGTCGAGCGAAGCCGTGGTGCCGTGTCAGCTGATCTACGGCGAGTCGTCGCGCGACGTCGTCGTCGCCGCGTTGATCGCCGCCCTCGAACGGCTCGAACGTCCCGACGCGTGGCGCACCCCGCTGCAACGCGTCATCGAGGCGCTCCGCCGCACCCAGGCGGTCGCCGCATGACCGAGCGTCCGCATCCCGACGTGCTGGCGTTGCGGGCGTCGCTGCCCGCACCCGGTTGGACCGTGCTCGACACGGCCCGAGAGCAGCGGTTCACCGGTGAGCTGCGCGCCCACACCGACGACGGCGCCGACTACCACGTCTACGTCGACCGGGGTGAGGTGTACTGCGCCGAACGCTCGACCGACCCGACGCTCGGTGTCCGCCTCGTCGAGGCCGGCGCGATCAACGCCGCGCAATTCGAGTACGGCGTGCTGCGGATCGGCGACATCGAACACCTCGGTCGCCTCTTCGACCGCGTGCCGTCGATCAACCGTGACGCCGTCTTCGTGCTCAACCAGTTGATGACCGAGGAGACGATGCGGTCGATGGCCGCTCGTTCCATCACCGACGTCGAGGCGACGCCGTATCGACACCATCCGTCCGGCATGCATCGCTGGACCACACTCGACCTGTCGCGCACACCCGCGCCGTGGGGGGAAGTCCCCGAGCTGGCCCTGCCGGCGCCGGCGCCCGACGCCCGCCCGGTGTCCGACCACGAACCGCCCGCCGCCGTGGAGGCACCGTCCCCCACCACGGCCGGACCGACACCCGCGGCACCGACGAATGCATCGACACCGGCGAGTTCTCCCGCATCGGCGGATTCGTCGACACCGGCGAACTCGGCCACGACGGCGCAGCAGGCTGCTCGAGCACCGACCATCCCCGAGGCCCGGGCCGAGCTGGGCGACGACCTGTTCGTCGACGACGTCGTCCAGTGGGACGAGCCGTCGCTGCTCGTCAGCACGACCACGACCGTCACGGCGGGTGCGACGACGCACGAACGACGCGAGCTGTTCCCGTCGAGCCCGCCCCTCGGCACGACCGACTGGATCGACGAACTCGGCCCCGACGGCGTCGCCGACGCGCCGGCCGCGCCGGCGACCCACGCGAAACTGCCGCCCGTCGCCGTGCCGCCCGTCGAACAGTTCGAGGTCATCTGGCCGTCGGGCGAGGTCGACGACGTGACCACCGCGCGCAACGACCTGCAGCCACCGGCACCGATGCAACCACCGGGCGACGGTGCGACGCACGACGCCGACGCGGCGGCCGGCACCGACGAGTCGGACGCTCCGGCCGACACCGACGGCGTGCAGACCGACGACCGCGACGACACCGACGGCACCGACGGCACCGACTCGGTGAACGCCGGCGACCACGGCGACGCGCTGCCACGCCGGACGGACGACCGCGACGACGCGAGCTCCGACGACCGTGCGACAGCACCACCGTCCGACGCGTTGGCGGTTCGGCGCGCCGTGGCGACGATCGACACCGGATCGTTGGCGGTCCGTCGACGGCTCGCCACACCGGGCGACGACGTGCCGGCGCCGCCGGGACGCCTGATCGTCGGACGCGACCACCATCACGCCTGGCGCAACGACGACGACCGGCCGACCGGATCGGTGTTCGACGCCCAGCCGGCCGAGCAGTTCGATCCGCCGTCGGCCGACACGCCGGCGCCCGGCGACCAAGAGCGTCGTGTCGGTGCGCTCCGCCGGCTGATCGGCAGCCTCCGCAAGTCGGACGACTGACCGGCGCCGCTACACGCCGCCGCTGCGGGCGGCGTTGTCGAACCTCGTGTACTGACCGAGGAACACGAGCCGCTTGGTGCCGATCGGGCCGGCACGGTGCTTGGCGACGATGACCTCGGCCGAGCCCTTGTCGGGCGAGTCGGGGTGGTACACCTCGTCGCGGTAGAGGAACATGACGACGTCGGCGTCCTGCTCGAGCGAACCCGACTCACGCAGGTCGGAGAGCATCGGTCGCTTGTCGGCACGAGCCTCGAGGCTTCGGCTGAGCTGGCTGGCCGCGATGATCGGCACCTCGAGTTCACGGGCCAGGATCTTCAGGTTTCGGCTGATCTCACTGACCTCGAGCTGACGGTTCTCCGAGTTGCCGGTGCCGCCCATCAGCTGGAGGTAGTCGATCAGGATCAGCCCGAGGCCGCCGTATCGGGCCTTGATGCGTCGGGCCTTGGCCCGGATCTCCATGACGGTGACACGTGGGTTGTCGTCGAGGAACAGTGGCACCTCGAGTCGGCCGATCGCCTTGCCGATCTTGGCCCAGTCGGACTCGGCGAGCTTGCCGGTACGGATCTTGGTGGAGTCGACCCGCGCCTCGCTGGACAGGATTCGCTGGGTGAGTTCCTGGTGGCCCATCTCGAGCGAGAAGAACAGCACCGGCTTCACCGATTCCATCGCGACGTGCGACGCCATGCCGAGCAGGAACGCCGACTTCCCCATCGCGGGACGGGCACCGACGATGTACAGCGCGTTCTCCTGCAGGCCCGACAGCAGTTCGTCGAGGTCGGCGTAGCCGCTCGGGACGCCGGTGATCGTGTCGCCGCGGTCGTAGGTGGCCTGCAGGTGGTCCATCACCTGGGGCAGCAGTTCTTCGATCTGGCGGGTCGAGTCGGTGACGCGCTGCTCGGCGACGTTGAACACCTTCGACTCGGCCTCGTCGAGCGCCTTCATCACGTCGTCGGGTTCGCTGTAGCCGATCTCGGCGATGTCGCCGGCGGCGAAGATCAGCTGACGCAGCAGCGCCGTCTCCTGCACGATCTTGGCGTAGTGCCCCGCCGACGAGATGGCCGGCGTCGTGTTCTGCAGTTCGTGCAGCGCGCCGGGCCCGCCGACCTCGTCGATCAGCCCGGCACGGCGCAGCTCGTCGGCGACGGTGACGGTGTCGGCCGGCGCACCCTGGGAGTACAGCGAGCGGATGGCGTCGAAGATGTGGCGGTTGGCCGGCCGGTAGAAGTCGGCCGGCATGAGGCCCATCTCGCTGACGATGCCGATCGCCTCGCGCGACAGCAGCATCGCACCGAGCACCGATTCCTCGGCGTCGATGTTGTGCGGCGGGACGCGCCCGCGCGAACTCTGTGATGGCCGTTCGTCGCGTGGTCGGAAGTCGCCGCCGCTGGTTTCGATGGGGAAGTACTCGTCACCAGCCATGGGGGAACCAGCCTGCCGGGAAACCCCTGTGTGGAGGAAGGGGACAAGGGTGTGGACTTGTTGTGAATTGCACGTGGACACCGGGGTCGCCCATGTGTACAAGTCTGACGCGGGGGTGCGCGCGAGTGGCGCGACCCCCGAGGGTCACCCGTTCTGTTCGAGGCAGGTGGTGATCTCGGCGATGTCGTCGGCGTTGCCGGTCGACCGGAACACGATGTCGTCGACGCGACCGACCTCGTAGCCCCAGTCCGAGTCGGTGTAGCCGGACTCGGCGACGTCGGCTTGCGCGGCCGATCCGTAGACCTCGACCGTGCCGCCCCAGCCGGCGCCCTTGTCCCACACGAGCATGTCGACGATGCCGAGGTTCGCCCGCATGTCGTCGTTCATGCCGGTGTTCGACTCGTCGGGCGCCGTCACCGTCATGCCGGCCGCCTCGAGGCATGGCTGCGAGGCGGCGAGCACGTCGCTGCCGCCCGCGTCGTCGGCGACGGTCGTCGCACTCGCCGCGTCGGCCGATGTGTCGTCGGTCTCGACGGCAGGTTCGGCCGCCGGTTCGTCGTCGCCGCCGCCGCACGCCGCCAACGAGGCGATCAACGCCAGTCCGAGAGTCGAATGCCACACACGCTTGCTCATGGGCCCATGGAACCCCACGGCGACGCCACGAACCAGTGGGCTACCCACCCCACCCCACTCCGGCTACCCGGAGTACAGCGATGGGGTCGGGACGCGACAGAGCCCGGCCTCGTGAAAGGCCGGGCTCTGCAGAATCGTCATCTGAGAAGACTTCCTCGGAATCTGAGTCGGGATCGGTTCGTTCGAGCGCAAGGCGCGACGAACCCGAGCAGCCTCTCGGCTGCGAGCGGTGAGGCGGAACGCCGCGATCGGGCGAACCGGCCCGACTCAGGCTTCTTGGATGTCGAGGGTGATGGGGAACGAGACCTCGGGATGGAGGCTCGCCTTCACCTGGTGCTGACCGAGGGTGCGGATCGGGTCGTCGATGATGATCGCCTTGCGGTCGATCTCGATGCCGGTCTGCTCGGCCACGGCGGCGACGATCTCGGCGTCGTGGATCGAGCCGAACAGCTTGCCGTCGTGCGCCTTGGCGGTGAGCGTGATCACCTTCGGCACGAGCGTCGAGGCGACGGTCGTGGCGGCCTCACGGTCGCTCGCGTCACGCAGGTCGCGTGCCTTGCGCATCTTGGCGGCCTGCTCGATCGCGCCGGCCGACGCCTTGATGCCGTGACCCTTGGGCAGCAGGAAGTTGCGGGCGTAGCCGTCGGCCACGTCGACGATGTCGCCACGCTTGCCGAGGCCGTCGATGTCGTTGCGGAGAATCACCTGCATGATCAGTCCTCACCCTCCTGCGTCGGGGCGTCGTCGTTGTCGTCGCCCTCGGCCTCGTTGCCCTCGACCTGGCTGTCGGAGCCCTCGTCGCGCGGGGGACGACGATCGCCGTCACGACCACCGTCGCGACGGTCGTCGCGGCGGCCACCACGCGGCGCCGAGGCGACACGGTTGGCGTAGGGCAGCAGCGCCATCTCGCGGGCGATCTTGATCGCCTTGGCGACCTCGAGCTGCTGCTGACGGTCGTTGCCGCTGACCCGCATGTTGCGGATCTTGGCGCGGTCGCTCATGAAGCGGCTGAGCAGGTCGACGTCCTTGTAGTCGACGTACTCGACGTCTTCGATGATGAGCGGGCTGGTCTTCTTCTTGTACTTGCGGGGGTTTTCGGGCTTCCCGCGTCCCCGTTGTGCCTTCTTGGCCATGAGTTCAGGTCCTTCCTGGACGATGCAGAGATCGGTTCGTTACGAATGGGCGCCGAGCGACCGCTCGACGCCGACAGAGGAGTCGGGGCGGATCAGAAGGGTTCTTCGTCGCCGTAGACCGGATCGGGCTGACGGCCACCGCCGCCACCGCCACCGCCGGAGAAGCCACCGCCGCCGCCCTGACCGCCGCCGCCACCCTGCCGGGAGGTGCGCTCGATCTGGGCCTGGGCCCAACGGAGGCTCGGTGCGCAATCGTCGACGTCGATCTCGATCGAGGTGCGCTTGTTGCCATCGCGGTCTTCCCAGTCGCGCGACCGGACCGAGCCGGTCACCACGACGCGGGTGCCCTTGGAGATGGTCGCAGCGATGTTCTCACCGAGGTCACGCCAGGCCGAGCAGTTGAAGAACGTCGTTTCGCCGTCTTCCCACTCGCCCGTCTGGGGGTTACGCCGACGCGGGGTCCAAGCGACGCCGAACGAGCAGACGGCGGTGCCGCCGGTCGTGAAGCGCAGCTCGGGATCGCGGGTGACGTTCCCGATGATCTGGACGAAATTGTCGTTGGCCATGATGGCTCCCTTCGTGTTCGCCTGTCAGCCGGGGCTGATCAGGCCGTGACCGCCATGCCGCGGCGAGCAGCCTCGGCGTCGGGCAGTCGGATCAGCTTGTGGCGGACGACTTCGTCCGCGAGGCGGAGCTGGCGCTCGAGTTCGTCGAGGGCGCCACCGTCGGCGACACACTCGACCACGAAGTAGAAGCCGGCTTCCTTCTTGTTGATCGGGTAGGCGAATGCTCGCTTGCCCCACCAATCAGGCTTGCCGTGCAGGACTCCCCCGGCCTTGTCGATCTCGTCGGACACCATCTTGGTGAACGCCTGGGCCTTGGGTTCGTCGACGTCACCGTCGATGATGACCATCAGTTCGTAAGCACGCGTCATGCGTGATGCACTCCCTTCGGACTGCGATCGGACCCCTCGGCCCGACCTGAGGCTCCCCCGTGCCGTGCGAGGCGTGTGGGAGCAGGGTGAATATGACCCCGCAAGCGTATCGGCGCGAACTCGCACATGTGCACGAGCCTGCCACAGGGGTGCAACAGGGTTTCCCGACAACCGACATGCGGGTTGTCG
>JBPEWX010000045.1:0-2500 GCA_052032235.1 Ilumatobacter sp.
GCCCTGCGCGTCTCGCTCGAACACCGACTCGACGACATCACCGCCAACGCGTGGCAGCATCTCGGCGAGGACGAGACCGTCCGCTTCTGCGAACTCGTCGAATCGGTCGGCGACCGCCTGATCGCGCGTGTCGACGCGACGGCGGGGGAGAAGTGGATGCCCGCCGGACGCCATCGCGACGAACGCACCTGAACCAAGGAACCCATGACGACCATCACCCGAACCCGAGACCTCCCGGCGTCGCCCGCCACCGTGTGGGCCACCCTCGCCGACTTCGACGCCCTCGCCCTGTGGGCCGACGACATCGACCACTCGAGCCTCACCACCGACCAGCGCGACGGCGTCGGCACCACCCGCCGGGTCCAGATGGGCCAGATCACCCTCATCGAGCGCGTCACCGTCTGGGAGCCCGACCACCGCCTGGCCTACGACATCGAGGGGCTTCTCCCGATCGTCAAGCGAGCGACCAACACCTGGACGCTCACACCCACCGCCGACGGCACCCTCGTCTCGCTCGCCACCACCGTCGACACCGGCAAGCGTCCCGACAAGGCGCTGATCGGCGCCGGGATCGCCCGCAAGATGGCCGAGGCGAGCGACATGATGCTCGACGGCCTCACCGCCCACCTGGAGGACCTCACGTGAACCGTCCCGACATCATCATCCTGATGACCGACGAGGAGCGTGCCGCTCCTCCCTACGAGACCGACGAACTCCGGGCGTGGCGACGCGACGCGCTGCCCGGAGCCCGCTGGTTCGACGACCACGGCGTCTCGTTCGACCGCCACTACACGGGCTCACTTGCCTGCGTGCCGAGCCGGCCGACCCTCTTCACGGGCCAGTATCCCGACCTCCACGGCGTGACCCAGACCGACGGACTCGGCAAGATGGCCGACGACTCGCGCATGCGCTGGCTCCCCCCGCACGAGGTGCCGACGCTCGGCAACTGGTTCCGGGCCGCCGGCTACGACACCCACTACGACGGCAAGTGGCACATCAGCCACGCCGACCTCCACGGCGACGACGGGCAACCGCTCCCGACCAACACCGCCACCGGCGACGTACTCGACGAGAACGTGCAGCGCTACCTCGAGGCCGACCCGCTCGCGCCCTACGGCTTCTCGGGATGGGTCGGCCCCGAACCGCACGGCGGTCTGTTCGCCAACTCGGGCCTCGCCCGAGACACCCTGATCGCCGACCGGGTCGTCGCCTGGCTCGACGATCGATACGCCCGCCGCCGTGCCGGCGACGCCGACGCGCAGCGACCGTTCCTCCTCGTCGCCAGTTTCGTGAACCCGCACGACATCGTGCTGTTCCCGCTCTGGATGCGCCGGGGCATGCCCGACGAACTGGCCTCGATCGAGGTGCCGACGGTGCCGCCCGCGCCCAGCGCCACCGAAGACCTCCGCACGAAGCCGGCGGCACACGTGGCGTACCGAGCCGCCTACCCCTCCTGCTACGGCCCGCCGGGCGCCGTGGCCGGCCTGTACCGTCGCCACGCCCAGGAGTACCGCGACCTGTACTACCGGCTCCACGCGGCGGTCGACGGCCCGCTCGACCAGGTCCGCCGAGCGGTCACCGAGCACACGACCGGTGCGGCCGTGCTGGTGAAGACCGCCGATCACGGCGACCTGCTCGGCTCGCACGGCGGGCTGCACCAGAAGTGGTTCCAGCTCTACGACGAGGCCACCCGCGTCCCGTTCTCGATCGCCCGCGTGGGCTCCGGCGCCAACGAGCCGCGCCGCATCGCCGATCCGACGTCGCACCTCGACCTGGTCCCGACGCTGCTCGCCGCAGCATCGATCGACGAGGCCGCCACGGCGGACGAACTGCGGTCGACCTTCAGCGAGGTGCACCCGTTGCCCGGCCGCAACCTGCTGCCCGTCGTCGACGGCGCCGACCCCGACGCCGACCGCGTCGTGTACGTGATGACCCGCGACAACATGCCCGAGGGCGACACCGGCGCCAACGCCATCGCCCGGGCCTTCGGACGCGTCGACGACGCACCCGGTCCGCTCCGCATCCAGGTCGCCGCCCACGTGGCGACGAACTTCGAGGGCGTCGTCGCACGCGTCCCCGCCTCGACCGGCGGCGACGACCACCTGTGGAAGCTGGTGCGCACCTTCGACGATCCGGCCACCTGGACCGAGCCGGGCGTGCGCCAGCTGGCGAGCGACGGCATCGGGGGTCCGCAGTACCGCACGAACGTCCTGCCCGACCAGTGGGAGCTCTACGACCTCACCGACGACGGCGACGAGGTCGTGAACCGTGCCGACGACCCCGCCGCCGCCGATGTGTTCGGCTGGCTCGTCGACCGGATGAAGGACGAACGGCACCGCTCGATCCCCGAACGCAACCAGCCGTGGCCGTACGTGACGAGCCGCATCACCGAGATCGACAAGGTGCCGCTGCTGCCACCGAAGGAAGTCATCCAGATGCAGATCAAGCAGCGGCGTGCCGCTGCGGCCCATCGGCCCCGCCCCCCGCAGAAGGCGGTGCG
>JBPEWX010000450.1:0-2938 GCA_052032235.1 Ilumatobacter sp.
TCCCCCGGATCGGGGATCGTGATCCGCGCCACCGAGGTGCCCGAGCCCACGTCGAGGTCGTACGACACCGAGTCGTCGGCGACGCGCGGCACCTCGACGCCGGTCGTCGTCGTGACCGTGAAGGTGAACGGACGGCCGGCGAGCGTGCTCGGCTGGCAGCCGTCGACCGGGGCGACGATGCCCGACAGTTCCTCGAACACGTAGAACTCGCCGGGTTCACCGAAGGTCAACGTCGTCGTACAGCCGGTCACGGCCCGGGCGAACGACTCGGCGGCCGATTCGGGCTCTCGTTCGGCGAGCACCCACAGGACGCCGCCGCCGACGAGTCCGGCGAACAGCACCACCAAACCGATCGCTGCGATGACGCCGCGTCCGTGTCCTCCCTTGGGCATGTGTGGCCTTTCAGTCAACGCCGAGTCGCTGGGCGATCTCGGCGATCCGCTCGTCTGGTTGTACCACGGCGACGCGCACGTAGTCAGCACCAGCGGCACCGTAGAAGTCGCCCGGGCTGACCAACACCCCTGCTTCGCGCGCCAGGCGTTCGGTGAACTCCCACGCGTCACCGACGCGGAACCAGAGGTAGAAGCCGCCGCCCGGCACCGCGATGTCGAGTCCGGACCAACGGCTCAGGACGTCGGCGAGGTGCGTCAGGCGCGACGAGTAGCGCTCACGTTGCACGACGACGTGGTCGTCGTCGTCGAGCGCCACCACGCCGGCCGCCTGCACCGGACCGGGCACCATCATCCCGACGTGCTTGCGCACCTCGCGCAGGTAGTCGACCAGGTCGGCGTCGCCGGCGTAGAAGCCGAGCCGGGCGCCGGCGAGGTTCGACCGTTTCGACAACGAGTGCACCGCCACGACACCGTCGGTGCCGTGCTCGAGAATGGTCCGGCCGCGGCCGTCCCACGTGAACTCGACGTAGCACTCGTCGGAGAACACCGGCACGCCGTGTTCGCGACCCCATGCCGCAGCGGCGCCCAGGTCGTCGAGGATGCCGCTCGGGTTGCCCGGACTGTTGACCCACAACAACAAGGCGCGTTCGGCGTCGGCCGGGTCGATCGCATCGAGTTGCACACCGCCCGTCGGCGTCATCGGGATCGGGACGGCTCGGCAGCCGGCCAGCGTCGCACCCATCTCGTAGGTCGGGTACGAGATCTCCGGGTAGAGCACCGTGTCACGATCGGGCGATCGGAGCTTCATCCACTGCGGCAACGTGCCGACGAACTCCTTCGTGCCGATCGCCGCAGCCATCTGATCGATCGGTACGTCGAGATCGAACCGACGGCGCATCCAGCGCCCGATGGCCTCGCGCAACGGGACGGTGCCGATGCTCGGCGGGTAGCCACGCTCGGCGTTCGACGTGGCGAGCGCCTCGATCACGGCGGCGGGCGGCGGATCGAACGGGGTCCCGATCGACAGGTCGATCAGACCGGTGTCGAACCGGTCACCGTACGGCTTGAAGCGGTCGATGCGCTCGTACGGGTACGGCGGCGGGACGAACGGTTCGGCGGTCATGCGAGGCCGATGCTACGGGACGCGCCCGGCGCGATCGGCGACGGATCGGCCCTCAGCTCGCGTCGGCGACGACGAACTCGGCGAGACGTCCGGTCGAGGCGTCGGACAGGCGTGCCCGCACGGTGAGGCCGTTCTCGGCCTCGGTGGTGGACACGACCTCGCCCTCGCGGTGCACGGAGGCGATCACGTCGCCGCGGTCGTACGGGATCAACAGCTCGACGACGTTGGTGAGTGCCCGGAGCCGGTCGGCGAGGGTGCGCAGGAAGACCTCGATCCCGTCGCCGGTGACCGCGCTGACCGCGACGGAGCCGGGATGGTCGATGACGAGTTGCGGAGCGTCGTCGGGCGCGAGATCGGACTTGTTGAACACGATCAGTTCGGGCACGTCGTCGGCGCCGATCTCGGCGAGGACGTCACGGACCGCGTTGATCTGACCGTCGGGGTCGACCGAGCTGGCGTCGACGACGTGGACGAGATAGTCGGCCAGGCCGGCGACCTCGAGCGTGCCCTTGAACGCCTCCACCAGGCCGTGGGGCAGGCTCCGCACGAACCCGACGGTGTCGGTGAGCAGCACCGGCTCACCGCCGGGGAGGGCGAGTCGTCGCGTCGTCGGGTCGAGGGTGGCGAACAGTCGGTCTTCGGACAGCACACCGGCATCGGTGAGTCGGTTGAGCAGGGTGGACTTGCCGGCGTTGGTGTACCCCACGATCGCGACGTTCGCCAGGCCGCTCCGGCGGCGGCTCTTGCGCTGCAGGTCGCGGGTGGCCGCCAGGTCTTTCAGGTCGCTCTCGAGCTTGGTGATCCGGCGCATGATGCGACGGCGATCGACCTCGATCTTGGTCTCACCACCACCGAACCGGGCACCGACGCCACCGCGCTGCTGCGCCAACTTGGCGCCTTTGCCACGGCGCAGACGGGGCAGCCGGTAGCGCAGGAGCGCCAGCTCGACCTGGGCCTTGCCTTCGAGGGTGTGGGCGTTCTGACCGAAGATGTCGAGGATCACCGCCGTGCGGTCGATCGCGGTACGACCGAGCACCTTCTCGAGGTTGAACTGCTGGGCCGGAGCGAGCTCGTTGTCGAACACGACCGTGTCGGCGTCGACGGCCAGACACAGCTCCTTGAGCTCGTCGACCTTGCCCTTGCCGATGTACCAGGTGTGGTCGGGGGCGTCTCGGCGCTGGACGAGTCGGCCGGCGACGTCGGCCCCGGCGGTGTCGACGAGCAGCTCGAGCTCGTCGAGGCTCTGGTCGACCTGTTCGTCGGTCTGGTCGGGCAGTGCGACGGCGACCAGGACGATCTTCTCCCGGAACGTGCGATCGATCAGGGTCGAACTGAGGGCCTCCTGATACGGACTGCTCATACGGAGACCTCGATCGTGGCGACGAACGTCGCCGGCCCGGTGAGGGTGACCCGTCCGGCATCG
>JBPEWX010000451.1:0-9665 GCA_052032235.1 Ilumatobacter sp.
CCCGGCCAGTAACGTGGCGCGGGTGACGGACGACCTCCTCGGCAACGACACCGACGACGACGCCGTCGACGACGACCGGATCGACGTCGCACCTCCCGCGACCGACCAGGTGCCGTCCGACGGCGGCGCCACCGACGGCGAACCCACCGACGCCGGCGTGGCGGCACCGCCGAACTCGGCATGGGGCCGCTGGCGCGAGCACCGACGCAACCGGGTCAGCAAGTGGGATCGCCCGCCCGACCCGAAGGACTGGCGGTACTTCGTCGGCACCCTCGGCAAGGTCCTGATCGCCACCGGCATCTTGATGTTCGGCTTCGTGGCGTACCAGTTGTGGGGCACCGGCATCGAGACCGCCCGGGCGCAGAACGCGCTCGAGGACACCTTCGAGGCCGCGGTCGCGGCCAACCAGGCTGCCGAGCGCGACACCGACGAGTCCGACGCCGACGACCCGATCACCACGACACCCGGCGACGACACCGACTCGACCGACGACCCGGTCGACGACGCGAACGTGTCCGAGCCGGCTTCGGGCGTGGGCGGCAGCACCCCGAGCGACGTCGTGCCCGGTGGCGTCGACCTGTCCGACGAGGCGGTCGTCCAGAACGTGCCGATCGTCCCTCCCGGTGAGGCGATCGCCAAGATGGAGATCCCGCGGATCGGTCTCGACAACCTGTTCGTGGTGCAGGGCGTGAAGCTCGACGACCTCAAGAAGGGCCCGGGGCACTACCCCGACACACCGCTGCCCGGCCAGCTCGGCAACGCGTCGATCGCCGGGCACCGCACCACGTACGGTGCCCCGTTCTTCGACGTCGACCAGCTGCAGGCGGGCGACGAGATCATCGTGACGATGATCACCGGCGACCAGTTCGTCTACAGCGTCACCGGCTCGCAGGTCGTCACCGCCGCCGACTCCTGGGTGATCGGTACCCGCGATCCGAACGTCGCCGAGCTCACGCTCACGACCTGCGACCCCAAGTACACCGCGCGCGACCGCCTGGTGATCCACAGTGTGCTGGTCCCCGAGAAGTCGGCCCAGGTCGGCGAAGCGGAGTTCTGGGACGCCGGCACCCGTGAGGTCGTCGTCGAGGCGGGCGACGACGTCGACGGCGACCGCCCCGCCGGCGACGATCCCACCTTCGACACCGGTGACGACGGAGCGACGGGCGCCAAGACCCAGACCGACGGGGACGACGAGATCGACGAGGGTGACTCGGACGACGACCGTACGGACGCCGTCTTCCTCGACCCGACTCCTGACGACGGCGACGAGGCGACGGCCGACGACGACATCGCAACCGACGATGCCGTCGCCGTCGACGACGAATCGGAGAGCGACGACGAACCCGTCGCCGTGGTCGACCCCGACGACGCCGAGATCGACGCCTTCAGCGAAGGCTGGTTCGACGACGACGAGGCGTGGCCGCAGATCGCACTGTGGGGGTCGATCCTCACCATCATCTCGCTGCTCGCCTATCAGCTGAGCAAGAAGACCCGCCACGACTCGATCGGGTTCATGGTCGGCATCTTCCCGTTCCTGATCGCCCTCTACTTCTTCTTCCAGAACGTCAACCGACTGCTCCCCCCGGGCCTCTGAGCCGCACCGGTCAGACATCATCCGACCGGTGGGGTGTCAGCGGCGGGCGTCGCGGATGCGGACGAAGCTGAACGGGAGGCCCGACGCGAGCACCTGGTCCATCAGGCGACCGAGTTTCGGGGTGAAGCGCAGTTCGACCTCGGCGTCGGCATGCAACGCGAGCAGGTCGTCGAGCAGCACGACGTCGTCGGGATACACCACCTCGCCGGCGATGTACTGGCCGTCGGCATCGGTCCACGGCGCGAACCGGCTGCCGTCGAACCGGTACTCGTACAGGCGTGCCGCCCGCATCGGGTCGATCCAGATCGTCTCGGTGGCGCAGATGCGCGTCGCCTCGGTCTGGAACAGTTCGGAGAGCCGGGCCTGTTGCTCGTCGTCGTAGGCCCACACGCTGATGCGCGGACAGTGCCGCGGGAACCAGTACAGCGGCGCGTGCTCGGCATCGATGGTCCACACCGCCGGCGGGTGACTCGGATTGGAGGGCGGTCGGTGGGGCGCGAACCGCTTGATCGACCCGTCCTCGCTGTAGTGGAACACGACGTCGGGTCGACCGTGCGACCGAGTTCGAGACGATGGGGCAGCCTCGGCCCGTCGGACGAACTCGTCGCGCTCTGCGTCGCTGATCACGATGTGATTCTCGCGCACCGTGTGCGCCGTTGCTACCGGCCGCGGAACTCGGGGGTCCGCTTGTCGAGGAAGGCCTGGCGACCCTCGGCCGCGTCGTCGCTCGCCCAGGCCCGCGCCTTGGCCGCTGCGGCGTCGGCGTCGTCGACGCGACCGGCGGCGATCGCCTCCAGCGCGATCTTGTGGCCCGCGAGGCTGAGCGGGGCGAGGCGGGCCAGTTCGCCTGCCCACTGCAGTGCGTCGTCGAGGTGACCGAGCCGATGGATCGCCCCCATCGCGTGCAGCCGCTCCCCACGGTAGATCTCGGCACCGACGAACATGCCCCGAGCGACCGACGGGCCGAACTCGCGGGCGATGCGATCGATCGTCCACTGTTCGACGACCAGGCCGAGCTTCGCGGCCGGGATGCCGAACGCCGAGCCCGGCGTCGACATGCGCAGATCGGCGACGGCGACGAGCTGCGCACCCGCACCGAGCGCCGGACCGTCGATCGACGCGACGACCGGGCACGGCAACTCGGTGAATCCTCGGAGCACGCGCCGCAGGTCGGCCGAGAACACGTCCTCGCGGACGCCCTGGAGGTCGGCACCGGCGCAGAAGGCGGGAGCCGCGCCGGTCAGCACCACGACGCGAGCATCGGCGTGGCGTTGCTGCGCGTCGAGCAGTGCCAGCAGTGTGTCGTGGTCGACGGCGTTGCGCCGGTCGGGACGATCGAGCGTGATGAGCACCACGCCGTCGCCGATGTCGTCTCGCTGCTCGACCCGTACCATGGTCCGAACACTATGAGCAGGCGCCCGTCGACACCCGCATCGAACCCGACGACCCGTTCGGACGCGCCGTGAGCGGCGCACACGACGACCCGGTCCGGTTGCGACGTGCCCAGGTGGCCAAGTGGACGTTGATCGCGAACCGTGTCGGCTACCTGCTCCTCGCACTCGCGATGGCGCTGTTCGTGATCGCCTTCGCGTTCGGGTTCAGCCCGACGATGGCGTCGCTCATCATCGGCTCGCTCGTCATCTCGTTCATCCTCCTCGCGCCGAGCATCGTCCTCGGGTACGCGGTCAAGGCGGCCGAACGAGAGGACGCCGAACGCGGACTGTGACCCGGCGCGGAGCCGCCCGCTGTGGCAGCCGATCGGTTACCCTTCGGTAACTCATGAGTTCACCCCGCCTCTCCGCTGACGCCCGCCGTCAACAGATCCTCGATGTCGCCATCGACGAGTTCGGGCGATCGGGCTATTTCGGGACGTCGATGAACGACATCGCCGAAGCGGCCGGTGTGACCAAGCCGGTGCTGTACCAGCACTTCGACAGCAAGGCCGACCTCTACCGTGCGCTGCTCGACGAGGTCGGCACGCGCCTGATCGAGACGATCGCCAAGGCGACCACCGAGGCCGCCGACGGTCGCGAACGCACCGAGCGGGGGTTCGCCGCCTACTTCGGATGGGTGGCCGACCACCATCAGGAGTTCACACTCCTGTTCGGCGGCAGCGCCCGCCAGGAAGGCGAGTTCGCCGCCCAGGTCCGCCGCATCAACGACGCTGCCGCCACGGCGATCGCCGCCCTGATCGACGTCGATCTCGACCCGGCGCACCGCGAGACGATCGCACACGGCCTGGTCGGACTCGCCGAGGGAGCGAGCCGACGGCTCATCGGTGCCGGCGAGCAGTTCGACCCCGACGAGATCGCTCGCGTGGTCAGCCAGCTCGCCTGGGCCGGCCTGCGCGCCGTCGACCGCAAGGGACGCTGACCCGATCCTCTGGATTGGGTCAAGGCCTGCTCACAGCCCGCCAATCCGCTCAAGACAGCCCGCCGCCGGGCCGATGCAGTGAGCGTGAAGATGTTCCGAACCGCACTCATCGCCACGGCGCTGGCGGTCGTCGTCACGCCGTCCACGGTCGCCGCCGGCGCCGGGGACGACGCGGTGCGCGAACTCGCCGACGCTGCTGCAGAACTGGTCGCCGAAGAGCAGACGCTCGTCGCCTCCGCCGCCGCCGACCCCGCCGCCTCGACCGCGCGACTCCGAGTCGTCGACGGCACGGGCACCATGGTCCTCGAACAGTTCGACGATCTCGGTGTGCAGCTGAGCGCCGCCTCCCGCGCTGCGCTCAGCCCTCTCCCGGCCGACGGTGAGGGCTTCGCTCCCCCGGCCCAGGTCTACGACGCTGCGCTCGACGATCTCATGCGCATCTCGGCCACCCCCGCCGCTGCGTTGCCCGCCGAGACCGGCTCGAACGGCCCGGCACTCGGCCTCCTCGCCGTCGCCGCCATGTCGCTGCTCGTGCTCGGCGCCGCCGCTCTCGCCAACTCGCTGCGTCGCCGCGAGTCGGACGACGAACTGGCCGCCATGGCCTGGAGCGACGGCCTCACCGGCCTCGCCAACCGCCGTCGCCTCGACCACGACATCGCCTCGCCCGACATGGACGACACGGTCGCGGTGATCATGGTCGACGTCGACCACTTCAAGTCGGTCAACGACCGGTTCGGCCACCAGGAAGGCGACGAGATCCTCCGTCGGGTCGCCGCCATGCTGTCGGCCCACGTCCGGTACGACGACATCGTCTACCGCTACGGCGGCGAGGAGTTCTGCATCCTCCTGCCCGGCGCCACCCACGACGATGCGCTCGGTGTCGCCGATCGCATGCTCGAGGCGGCTCGCACGATCGTGCTCCCCGACCAGTCGAATCTCACGATCTCGGTCGGCGTCGCCCGCACCGACGACATCGAGATCGCCGACGTCGCCACGACGGTCGAGACCGCCGACAAGGCGCTGATCGCCGCCAAGACCGCCGGCCGCGACCGCATCGTCGACGCCACCACGGTCGAACTCACCCCCGCCTGAACGAACTCGCTCCATCGAGGAAGGCCGGACCCGTTCGGGTCCGGCCTTCGTTCGTCCCGGGCCCGCTCAGCGGCGACGAGCGCGTTCGTTGCGCAGGACCGGACCGCGGTACCCCTGGGTGAAGCCCCGCTCGACCAGCGCGTCGGCGACGACCGGCGGCGTCGGCTCACCGTTCACCTTGCGCACCTCGACACTGTCCTGCCGGCCGTCGGCGACGATCCGGGCGAGACCGTCGGCCCACCGCTGCTCGGCCTCGGTGTGCGGGAACGTGACGAGATGGTGGCTGGCCCGGTCGAACCAACCGACGAGCTCGCCACGGTGCAGGATCACGACCGCCGAACCCGTCCGGGCGGGACGTCCATTGCTCTCCGGCCACGCCAAGGCGGCTCCGTATGGCTGTGCCGGATCGGTGGCGGCGATCACCACCGGTGCCTCGTCGTCGTGGTCGGCCCCGTCGTCGCGTTCGGCGCGGAGCCGATCGATGGCGCCGGGCACGGCGAACTGGGCCGCACCGAGCCCCGCCACGAAGTAGCCGCGCCGTGCCCGCCCTCGTTCCTCGAGCACCTTGAGGACCGGGTAGACCGACGCATAGCCGCCCACGACCCCTTCGGCCAGGACGCTCTCGCGGGTGACGACCCCGTACCGCTCGAGCAACTGCATCGCCGAGGCGTGCGCCGCCTCGGTCGAGGACGGTGCCGGCTCCAGCAACGGGGCGACCAAGCTCCACCGGCCGGCGGCCGCCGGCGGGCCGAGACGGGTCAGACGGGTGGGCCGGGGTCGACCGGTCCGCGTCGACCGGCGCTTCTGGACCTTCACGCCGCCGCCACTCAGCAGGTGACGCAGGGGCGCGAGCGAGTCGTTCGTGACCTCACCGGCCCACACGAGGTCCCAGAGCGCGACGAGCAACTCCTGATCGGTGGCGTCGGGGTCGGCCGCCCGGAGTCCGTTCCAGAAACTCGCCCCCTGCGACGCCAGGTGCGACCGGATGGCGTCGTGCAGCGCTCCGTCGGGCGCCTCGGGTCGATCCCAGCCCGGAGCGAGGTGGGCGAGCTGGTCGGCGAAACACAGACGGATCCGGCCGTCGCGGCTGCCGATCGCACCGGCGCCGGTCCAGACGACCTCCCCGGCGGTGCACAGTTCGTCGAGCATCGCCGGGGTGAAGTCGCGCACCCGGCCCGCCAGGACGTCGCGTTCGACCGTGGAGGCCACCAACGGCGCACCGGCCAGCTGACCGATCGACTCGACGAGCCCGTCGAGACCCCGCCGGACCCCACCCCAGCCGTGCCAGGCAGGCAGGAACCGGGCGAGCGCATCGGGTTCGACTGGTTCGACCTCACGCCGCAGCATCGCCAGCGAACGCCGACGGAGCTGACGGAGCACGTCGACGTCGCACCACTCACGCTGCACGCCACCGGGACGGAACTCGCCGCGCACGACGCGCTCGTCGGCGGCCAGCGCCGCGATCGCACCCTCGACGCGTTCGACCGGGGCGGCGAAGCGGCGGGCCACGTCGGCGGCGAGGAACGGGCCGTGGGTACGGGCGAACCGACCCACCAGCGACTCGAGCGGGTGCGGCACCGGATCGGTGAACGCCACCGGCAACCCGACCGGGATCGAGCACCCGAACGCGTCGCGGTAGCGCGCCGCGTCTTCGGCGGCGGCGTAGCGCACGTCGTCGCCGATGCCGATCTCGATCACACGCCGCTCCCGGACGAGTTCGGCGACCCAGGCCTGACCGGCGTCGCCCTCGCACCGGGCGTCGACCTCGGCGAGGGTCAGGTCGCCCACGCGGCGGAACACGTCGTGGAGTTCGTCGGCGGTGCGGGCACGCCGGCCGTCGGCGAGGTGTTGGAGTTCGAGCTCGACGTCGGCCAGGACGCCGGGGTCGAGCAGCTCGCGCAGCTCTTCGGCACCGAGGAGCTCGCGCAACAGGTCGCGATCGAGCGCCAACGCCGCGGCCCGGCGTTCGGCCAACGGGGCGTCGCCCTCGTACATGTACTGCGCGATCCAGTTGAACAGCAGGCTCGACGCCATCGGGCTCGACGACGCGGTGTCGACCTGCACCAGGCGCACTTGCCGCGTCTGCAACTGGCCGAGCACCTCCTTGAGCGCCGGCACGTCGAACACGTCTTGCAGGCACTCGCGTGACGTCTCGAGCAGGATCGGGAACGTCGGGTACTTCGATGCCACGTTGAGCAGGTCGGCGGCGCGCTGGCGCTGCTGCCAGAGCGGCGTCCGCTGGTCGGGGCGGCGGCGTGGCAGGAGCAGTGCCCGACCGGCGCACTCGCGGAAGCGGGCCGAGAACAGCGAGGTCTGGGGCAGCGACGACATCACCAGTTCGTCGATCTCGTCGGGATCGATGCGGAAGACCTCGGCGTCGATCTGGTCGGCGGCCTCGGGCAACCGGATGACGATGCCGTCGTCGCCGTACATCGTCTCGACCGGCAGATCGAACTGGTCGACCAGACGCCGTTCGATCGCCATCGCCCACGGCGCGTGGACCGGGGTGCCGAACGGGCTGAGCACGCACACGCGCCAGTCGCCGATCTCGTCGCGGAACCGCTCGACGACGATCGTGCGCTCGTCGGGCACCACGCCGGTCGCCGCCGCCTGCTCGGCCAGGTACGACAACACGTTCCGGGCGGCGAGCGGATCGAGGGCGTAGTCGGTCTGGAGCCGCTCCATCGCCTCGCCGTCGGGCAGCTCACGGACGTCGCGCAGGAAGCGCCCGAGGGCACGGCCGAGTTCGAGTGGCCGACCCGGTCGGTCGCCGTGCCAGAACGGCATCTTGCCGGGCTCGCCCGGTGCCGGGGTGACCGTGACCCGCTCGAACGAGATGTCCTCGATCCGCCAGGTGGTGGCACCGAGGAGGAACGTCTCACCCGGGCGGCTCTCGTAGACCATCTCCTCGTCGAGTTCGCCGACCCGGGTGCCGTCGGGGAGGAACACGCCGAACAGGCCGCGATCGGGGATCGTGCCGCCGCTCGTGACCGCCAGACGCTTCGAGCCGTCGCGGGCCCTGACCACGTCGTTGACGCGGTCCCACACGAGACGCGGCCGGAGCTCGGAGAACTCCTCACTCGGGTAGCGGCCGGCCAGGAGGTCGAGCACGTTGTGGAGCAGGTCGTCGGTGATCTCGTGGAAGTTGGCGCATCGCCGGACGAGCCGGGCGACATCGTCGACCGGCACCTCGGTACGTGCCGCGGCGTGGGCGACGATCTGCTGCGCGAGCACGTCGAGCGGGTTGCGCAGGTACTTGGAGTGTTCGATCTCGCCGTCGATCATGCGGCGGGTGACGACGGCGGCTTCGATCAGGTCGCCCCGGTGCTTCGGGAAGATCGACCCCTTGCTCGGTTCGCCCACCTGGTGGCCGGCGCGGCCGATGCGCTGGAGCCCGCGACTGACCGCGCCCGGCGACTCGACCTGGATCACGAGGTCGACCGCTCCCATGTCGATACCGAGTTCGAGCGACGAGGTGGCGACGATCGCCCGCAGCTCGCCCCGCTTGAGCTGGTCTTCGATCACGACGCGCTGCTCGCGGGCCAACGAACCGTGGTGCGCCTTCACCAACTCGTCGGCCTGTTCGCCGTGTGATTCCTCGTACAACTCGTTGAGCTGTGCTGCCAGGCGCTCGGCGCCACGTCGGGCGTTGCAGAAGATGATCGTCGAGCGGTGCTGGAGCACCAGGTCGAGGACGCGCGGATAGATGCTCGGCCAGATGCTGGAGCGGCGCTCGCCCGCCCCGGGTTGCCCCATCGGTGCCGCTGCGTCGCCCGGAGCGCCCATGTCGTCGACCGGCACGATCACCTGCACGTCGAGCGGCTTGCGGATGCCGGCGTCGATGATGCGGACCGGACGGGCCGCGCCGTCGTCGTCGAATCCACCGAGGAAGCGTGCGATCTCCTCGAGCGGACGCTGCGTCGCCGACAGCCCGATGCGCTGCGGCGGTCGGTCGGTGACCTCTTCGAGGCGTTCGAGGCTGAGCGCCAGGTGGGCACCGCGTTTGGTGGTGGCCATCGCGTGGATCTCGTCGATGATCACCGTCTCGACGCCGCGCAGGGTCTCGGCGGCCGAGCTGGTGAGCATCAGGTACAGCGACTCGGGGGTGGTGATGAGGAGGTCGGGTGGGCGACGGATCAGCTTCTGGCGCTCGTTCGACGGGGTGTCGCCGGTGCGCATCGCGACCTCGGGCGCCGTGAACGGTTCGTCGATGCGCTCGGCGGCCAACCCGATGCCGGTGAGCGGCGCCCGCAGATTCTTCTCGACGTCGAACGCCAAGGCACGCAGCGGCGAGATGTAGAGGACCCGGGTGCGGTGGGTGCGTTCGTCGGGCTGCGGCGTGGTGACGAGCCGATCGATCGACGCCATGAACGCCGTGAGCGTCTTGCCCGAGCCCGTGGGCGCGCAGATGAGGGTGTGTTCGCCGTTCGCGATGTGCGGCCAGCCCTGGATCTGCGGCGGCGTCGGCTCGGGGAACGACGACGCGAACCAGGCCCGAACCGCCGGTGAGAACGCCTCGAGCACGGGATGATCAGCGATGATCCGAATCTACCGAGGGGGTGTGACAACCCCCGTCGCCCAGACGGATGGTGTCGGATCCGTTGCG
>JBPEWX010000452.1:0-6852 GCA_052032235.1 Ilumatobacter sp.
CTCTCCTCGAGGTGGAGGGTTCCCCGGTGCAGGAGCGCGCCGCGTTCGAGGTGTGGTGGGTGTCGAGGGTGTAGGTTTCCGCCGATGGAGGTCGCCGAACGGATCCGCGCCGAGGGCGCCCGGCTCACCGCTGCCGAACGCCGGGTCGCGTCGACGATCCTCGACTCGCCACAGTTGGTCGCGTTCGGTACCGTCGCCGACCTCGCACGCACGGCCGAGGTGGGTGCCGCGTCGGTCGTGCGGCTCGCGAACAAGCTCGGCTTCGACGGGTACTCCGAACTCCAGCACTCGATCCAAGGCGACCTGTCCGCACAGCTCCGGCCTGCCGCCGAACGGATCCACGACACGAAGAACCAGTCGGTCGCCGCCCACGCCGAGTCGGAGCTGTCGAACGTGCGGGCCACGCTCGGTGCCGTCGGCGACGACGCCCTGACCGGTCTCGTCGACCGGTTGGCCGACGTCGGGCGGCCGGTGATCGTCGTGTCCGGAGAGGCGACTGCGGGCGTCGGTCGGCTCTTCGCCGACCAGCTCGATCAGCTGCGCGGCGGCGTCGACTGCCTGCAGGGCAGTGAGGTGGCGGTCCGACGTTCCGTGGCGCTCGCCGACCCCGAGTCGACCGCGGTGGTCATCGACCTGCGCCGGTACGAGCGTTGGGTGCTCGAGGCCCACGCCGCGCTCGCCGATCGCTCGATCTGGTCGGCGGTCCTCACCGACGGTGTGCTGTCGCCGCTCGCTCAGCGGGCCGACGCCACGTTCCTCGTGACCGCCGGATCGGTCGGGCCGTTCGACAGCCACGTCGGCACCCTCGCCGTGCTCAACCTGATCACGAACAGTGTCGCGGACGCGCTCCGGGTGACGGCCGCCGATCGCCTCGGTGCGATCGAGGCCGCCTGGCGTGACGCCGGCGCACTCACCGACGGCGCCTGACGAGCCGCCGGTATCGTTCGCCGAATGTCCGTCGTCGCCGAGGCGCAACGCCGCCGAACCTTCGCGATCATCAGTCACCCCGACGCGGGCAAGACGACGCTGACCGAGAAGTTCCTCCTGTACTCCGGCGCACTTGCCGAGGCGGGGGCGGTCAAGGCTCGCTCGGGTCGGCGCTCGGCGACGTCCGACTGGATGGAGATGGAGCAGAAGCGCGGCATCTCGATCAGTTCCACTGCGCTGTCGTTCGAGTACCGAGGCTTCCAGCTCAACCTGCTCGACACGCCGGGACACCGCGACTTCTCCGAGGACACCTACCGTGTGCTGTCCGCCGTCGACGCGGTGGTGATGGTGCTCGACAGCGCGAAGGGCATCGAGCCGCAGACGCTCAAGCTGTTCGAGGTGTGCCGCTCGCGCAACCTGCCGGTCATCACCTTCCTCAACAAGTACGACCGTCCCGGGCGTGAGCCGCTCGAACTGCTCGACGAGATCGAGGAACAGATCGGCCTCCGACCGACGCCGGCCACCTGGCCCGTCGGCATCTCCGGCGACTTTCGTGGCGTGATCGACCGACGGACCGGTGAGTTCACCCGCTTCACCCGCACCGTTCGCGGCTCGGCGATCGCCCCCGAAGAGCTGGTCGACCCCGAGACGGCCGCCGCGGAGGAGGGGAGTGCGTGGGAGCACGCGCTCGACGAGAGCGGCCTGCTCGACGCGATCGAGGCCGACGTCGACCTCGACTCGTTCCGGGCCGGGGAGAGCACGCCCGTGTTCGTCGGCTCGGCGCTCACCAACTTCGGCGTCCGTCACGTCCTCGACGCCATCGTCGACCTCGCACCGGCTGCGGACGCCCGAGTCGACGCCGAGGGCGATCTCCGTGAGCTCGACGCCGACTGCTCGGCCTTCGTCTTCAAGGTGCAGGCGAACATGGATCGCTCACACCGCGATCGCATTGCGTTCGTCCGCATCTGCTCGGGTCGGTTCGAGCGGGGCATGGTGCTCACGTGCGATCGGACCGAGAAGCCGTTCGCCACGAAGTACGCGTCGACGGTGTTCGGGGCCGAACGGACCACGATCGAGGAGGCGTATCCGGGCGACGTCGTCGGACTCGTGAACGCACAGGGCCTCAACATCGGTGACTCGCTGTACGAGTCGACGCCGGTCTCGTTCCCGCCGATCCCGCGCTTCTCGCCGGAGGTGTTCGCGTCGGCTCGGCCACTCGACACGGGCAAGGTCAAGCAGTTCCGCAAGGGGCTGGCCCAGCTCGACGAGGAAGGCGTCGTGCAGGTGCTGCGCGACCCCGACATGGGCGACAGCGCACCGATCCTCGCGGCGGTCGGTCAGCTCCAGTTCGACGTGTTCGCCGACCGGCTCGACGCCGAGTTCAACGCCCCGATCGAGATCCTGTCCGCGCCCTACGAGGCGATCCGCCTCACCGACGCCGACTCGGCCAAGCGCCTGCGCGAGATCGGCGGGATCCGCATCATGGAACGCGGCGACGGTCGCCTGGTCGCGTTGTTCGAGAGCCGCTACCGGCTCCAACGCATCGAGGGCGACGAGCCCGACCTGATGCTCGACCACATCATCGCGGGCTGAACGAGCTCTACTCGGGGCGGCCGCGGTCGGCGAACGCCTCGGCGAGCCGGGCGCCGTCGAGGTCGCGCATGTGTGCGAGCGGGTCGATCCCGGACTCGATCACGTAGTCGGTGAGCAGATCGATCGTCACCCGAAGCAGCTCTTCTCGGTCCCACGGTTTCGCGATGTAGTGGTCGAGGTCGGCGTCGTTGACGGCCCGGATCGTGTCCTGCTGGTCGGCTTGGCCGGTGACGAGCACCTTCTTGATCGTCGCCGTCGCGGGCTGCCGATGGAGATCGACGAGCAGGTCGACACCGTCGCGGCCGGGCAACCGGTGATCGGCCAGGATCAACCCGACCCGGTCACCGGCGTCGGCCGCCTCCTCCATCGCAGCGAGGGCATCGTCGACGTCGGACGCCTGATCGATGCGCACGGTGGTGAGCGCCCCTTCGAGGTCGCGCACGAGTGCCGCCCGGACCTCGGGCTCGTCTTCGATGACCAGGGCGACGAGATCACTCATCGGATTCCTCCACGGGAAGTCGGACGTCGAACACGGTACGGCCAGGACGACTGTCGACGCCGATCGTGCCACCGTGCTCGGTCACGATCTGACGGCAGATCGACAACCCGAGACCGAGCCCGAACCGGACCCGGCCTCCCTTGGTCGTGAAGCGCGGTTCGAAGATGCGGTCGGCGAGCGATGGGTCGATCCCGGGACCGTTGTCGGCGACGGTGACGCGCACGAATCGACCGTCGGCCGGCTCGACGGCGATCTCGATCCGCCCGTCGTCGGAGCCGGCGAGGGCGTCGAGCGCGTTGGTGACGAGATTGCTCCACACCACCTGGAGTGCGCCCGGGCGGCCGGGGACGGTCGGGACCGACTCGGCGACGAACTCGATCGCCGCCTCGTCGGCCCGGTGACGCAACAGTCGGAGTGCACTCTCGATCGTGCGTGGCACGTCGACGTCGGGGACCCAGGTGCCCGACCCGTCTTCGCCTCGGACATACGACCGCAGGCTGTCGACCAGGGCCTGGACCCGACGTGCCGCCGATCCGGCATGGTGGAGCTGCGACCCGAGACGGGCCGCGGCCTCGAGCCGGTCGAGTTCGTGCGCCGGCAGTGCGGCCAGGCGTCGTGCCTCGGCGTGGTCGCCGACGCCCATGTCGACCAGCCGCCCTGCGAGACGTCGATCGCCCACCACGTCGACGAGCTCGCGGCGGAGCGACCGGATGTCGGCGGACGAGGGCGGTTCGGCGACGACCCGGTCTCGCACGATCGCCGCGAGGTCGGCGGGGAGCAGGCCGTCGGCCGTGATGTCGTCGGTGATGTTGGCGATCGCCCGGCCGAGCGCAGCGGTGGGGTTGTTCAGCTCGTGTGCGAGCCCGGCCGAGATGTCGCCGAGCGTCGCCATCTTCGCCTGGGCGACGAGTTCGGCCCTGGCGGCCGACAGCGCCGACAGACTCTGGTCGAGTTCGACCTGGAGTTCGTCGGAACGACGGAGACGTCGGGCGAGCGAACCGATCAGGACGCGATTGAGCAGGCTCGACAACTCGGGATCGACGTCGAGCGCTCGTGCGAGTTGCTCGACGGTGACCGGGATCGCACGGACCTCGGTCACGGCGACGCAGTCGAGCATCGCGCGCCGCTTCGAGGCGAGCGAGAGCAGGCCGATGATCGATCCGGTCGACTGCTCGTGCAGGATCTGGTCACCGCCGGGAGCGCGGGAGGTCAGCCGGACGACCCCGTCGAGGACGACGAAGATGCCGCCCACATCGGCGCCGATCTCGATCAGCACCGTGCCGGGGGCCATCCGGATGCGGGGCGGGTGACCGAGCGCGACGTCGAGCGATTCGACGAGTTGGGCTTCGAGTTCGGCGTCCTCGCTCGAGACGTCGAGCAGGGGATGCCTGCGATCGACGTCGTGGGTCGGTGCGGCACGGCGGCGTTCGATCCGCAACTCGGCGCGCCGTCGCTCGTCGTCGGTGACCAGATCGTCGAACCGATCGATCTCGTCGGGGGAGTGGGCGACGAGATACGTGGCGAGCTGCGCCACGGTCACCTTGGCGAATCCTGTCGTCGTCCACGGTTCGGCCATGAACGCGTCGACCGCATCGGAGCCGAGCAGGGGAGCGAGGCCGAGCAGCGACGCCGACTCGGTGACGGCCACGATCCGCGTGCCGAACGCTCGGAGCCCGGCGCGAAGATCGACCACCTCGGCTGGGCCGAGGCCGGACCCGCAGCAGGCGAGTGCGAGCGGCACCATCGACCCGTCGACGGTCGCGTCTCGGGCGAACGTCGTGGCCGACTCGGCGTCCGGGAGCGGCTCGATGGCGACCCGGTCGCCGACGAGGGCGACGAGTTCGTCGGTCACGGCCCGAACCCGTCGCTCGGTGCCGCCGACGATCAGCACGACCGGTTCGCCACTCACAGGAGTCCGACCGCCTCCCAGATCGGAGGCGCCACGTAGAGCACCAGCACGAGCCCGATCACGCCGACCACGGCGCCGACGACGGCCAGATCCTTGGTCTCGACGTGACCGGAGGCGTAGGCGATGGCGTTCGGCGGGGTGCTGATCGGGAGCGCCATCGCGAGCGAGCACGACAGGGCGATGATCACGCCGGCCAGCAGCGGGTCGAGATCGACGGCCGCCGACGTGGCGAGTGAGACGCCGATCGGCACCACCAGGTTGGCCGTCGCCGAGTTGGAGATGATCGTCGACATCACCAGAGCGACGACGGCGAGGGTCGTGGCGAGCAGCACGGTCGACAGCGAACCCCAGTCGACGAGACCGACCAGCCAGTCGTCGAGTCCGGTGTCGGAGACACCGAGGCCGAGTGCGATGCCACCGCCGACCAGCCACAGCACGTGCCAGTTGATGCGCTTCAGATCGTCGACGCCGAACACCTTCGTGGCGAGGAGGACCACGACCGGCAGGAACCCGATCACCGCGGACGGGACACCGTGGAGTGGCTCGCTCACCCACCCGATGATCGTGGCGGCGAAGGTGACGTACAGGATGATGGCCTCGCGGCTGCGGTCGAAGGCGCCACCGATGCGGACGTCGATCGACGTCGCCTGCGGGGGGTAGCGACGAACGATCAGGAACCAGGCCGCCGCCAGCACGATCAGGACGATCGGCACGGCGAGCCCCATCCAGCGGACGAAGTCGACCCGGATCCCCTCGTCGGCGAGGCGACCGAGGGCGATCGCGTTGGGAGGTGATCCGACGGGTGTGCCGAGACCGCCGATGTTCGCGGCGATCGGGATGCTGAGGATCAGACCCGTTCGGACGCGGTCGGCGGGGTCGAGCGAGGCCGTCACGGGCAGGACGACCGCCATCATGGCGGCGGTGGTAGCGGTGTTCGACATGAACATCGACAACACGGCGGTGATCGCCATCAACCCGGCGACGATCGCCTTCGGGGACGTGCCGAACGGGCGGAGCAGGACGCCGGCCAGGTTCCGATCGAGTCGATACTTCGCGGCGCACTCCGCCAGCACGAACCCGCCGAGGAAGAGCATCAGCACCGGGTGGGCCAGGGTGGCGAAGTAGTCGGCATAGGGGCGTCCGTCGAAGTCGGTGATCGACACGAGCGCCTGATCGGACACCAGCAGGATCTCGGCGAGGATCACGAGGATCGAGGTCGCGGACAGCGGAATCGCCTCGGTGATCCAGAGCACGACGGCGGCGCCGAAGATCGCGAGCATCCGGCTGGCGGGGGAGGAGAGGTCGCCGCTCGGTCCGATGGCGAGGACGCCCACGAACCAGACGAGTGCCACGGCGATACCGATCCGGTTGAGGGGGACATGGACGGACGCCACGACGCCTGACGCTAGTTGTCGTGTCGCGCGGCCCGTGACGAAACCGCGAGATCGGGACCAAGGTCCACTACTGTTTTCGTCATGACGAAAACCGAGACGTCGACGGCGGGCGGGGAGGAGCGGCGGTGTCGATGGTGTCGCCGAGCGCTCCCGGCTCGGACGGGTCGGGGGCGACCGAAGGAGTTCTGCTCCCAACGCTGCCGGCAGTGGGACTGGGTCAGCCGTCAACGTGCCGCTGAGCTCGAGATCAGCGACGGCGAGCTGATCGTCGCCCGACGGGAGCTCGAGGCGTTGCACGATCGGCTCTACATGTTGGCGTGTGCCGTCGACGACACCGAACGCGACCTCGCGGACGCCGGGAGCCGTGCGACGGCGAAGGAGTTGCGTGAGATGCTCACCTGGCTCCTCGACGCCGCGAAGCCGCTCCGTGAGACCCAGATCTCCGCACCCACGGGTCATCCCTGAATATCGTCATGACGAAATACTCGTCGCTGGGGCTCGATCGAGCTGCACGTCGAGGCGTGCGCCGA
>JBPEWX010000453.1:0-1677 GCA_052032235.1 Ilumatobacter sp.
CCTGCCGGGCTTCGAACTGTCCGACCCCTACGTCGGCGAGCACGTCACGTTCGCCGACATGTTCACCCACGACAGTGGCCTGCCGTCGCACGCCGGTGATCTCCTCGAAGATCTCGGCTACGACCGTGAGGAGGTGCTCGCACGCCTCGTGTACGAACCGCTCTCGCCGTTCCGAGCGCAGCACCAGTACACCAACTTCGGGCTGACGGCGGCGGCCGAGGCGGCGGCGAACGCGTCCGGCCGAACGTGGGACGACCTGATCGAGCAGCGACTGTTCGCACCTGCAGGGATGGACGCCACGTCGGCGAGGTTCGCCGACTACATCGGCGCCGACGACCGGGCGATCCCGCACCAGCGCGACGACGAGGGCACCTGGATCGTGACGACCGACCAGCGTGATCCCGACCCGCAGGCGCCGGCGGGCGGGGTCTCGTCGACCGCGAACGACCTCGGTCGCTGGATGCGGCTCCAGCTGGCATCGGGCGAACTCGACGGTGAGCAGATCATCGACCCGGCCGCCCTGCTCACCATGTACACCCCGCACAGCGTGTCGAACCCGCCGAGCACGCCGAGCGCGCACACCGGGCACTACGGCCTCGGCTCGGGCGTCGGGGTTCGCGACGACGGCTTCACCGAGTGGTCGCACTCCGGTGCGTTCCTCCTCGGCACCGCCACGCGGTACGTGATGGTGCCCGGCCAACAGTTGGGCGTGGCGGTCATCACCAACGGGCAGCCCGTCGGCCTCCCCGAGGCGGCCGCGGCGACGATCGTCGATCTGATCGTCGACGGCGCTCCTCGACTCGATTGGTTCGCCGGCTACAGCGGGATCATGGCGTCGCTCTACGAGCCCGAGACGCCCACCGACTGGCGTGAGCCGGTCGCCGACCCGACGCCGCCCCAGGATGCGTCCGTCTACACCGGCGTCTACGACAACGACTACTACGGCCCGATGTCCGTCGCCGACCGCTCGGGCGTCCTCGTGATGACGCTCGGGCCCGACACGATGGAGTTCGAACTGACGCCGTACGACGGCGACACCTTCCTGTTCACGCCGCCGGGCGAGAACGCCCTCGGTCCGACCGGCATCGAGTTCGAGGTGGTCGACGGTCAGGCCGTGTCCGTCACGTCGGAGTTCTACGACCTGAACGGGCTCGGCACCTGGGTGACCGTCGGCTGACCGGCGTCCGGACGACTCGGGCTACCGGAACTGACGGAAGCAGGTGCGGAGGTCGTCGACGAACACGTCGGGGACCTCGAACGCAGCGAAGTGGCCGCCGCGTTCGTGCTCGGCCCAGTGGCGGATGTCGGGGAACGTCTGCTCGACCCACGACCGCACCGGTGGCACGATCTCCTTGGGATAGACCGAGAACCCGACCGGGACGGTCACCTGGGCAGCGCGGCGGCCGCCGAAGCTCTCCCAGTACAGACGGGCCGACGACGTCGCCGAGTTCGTGACCCAGTAGAGCATCACGTTGTCGAGCATCTCGTCTCGCGTGAGCACGTTCTCGGGGTGGCCGTCGCAGTCGGTCCACTTCCAGAACTTCTCGACGATCCACGCCAACTGCTCCGACGGCGAGTCGGCCAACCCGTAGCCGAGCGTCTGCGGCCGCGTCGCCTGCTGCTTCGAGTAGCCGGCGTCGACCTGCTGGTACTCGGCGGCCCGCTCGAGCGCCCGCA
>JBPEWX010000454.1:0-5453 GCA_052032235.1 Ilumatobacter sp.
ATCCCCGTCCGGCGGGTTCGATTCCCGTCCACCTCCGCCACGCGAGCCCTGCTCCCGCGAACCGGGGGCAGGGCGTCGCTCGTTCATGAGGCGATCCTCGGCGTGGGTCCTCCGCGCCGGATGATGACCGGCTCACGTGGTTAGCCTGGATTGCATGCACCCGGATCACGCTGACGAACTCGACGGTGTCGAGTTCGACGCGCTCCGAGCGGTGTTCGACGATCTCGACACCTCCGACGTCGATCTGGTCGACCCGCCCGCAGCGATCTGGGCGGGGATCGACGCGTCCGCTGCTTCCGAGGCCGCACGCCGCGCACCCGGGCGGATGGCGGTGACGTCGACCGTCGTCGAGTACACGATCGACGCCGACGACGCCGTCGTCGGCGTGGGCGGCCAGTGGGCGGAGTTCGCGACCGACAACGGTGCGGCCGAACTCGTCGCACCACCGGTCGACCGGACGCTCTGGTCGTACTTCGACCAGCCCGAGGTCCGAGAGCTCTGGCAGATGGTCGTGAGCCACGTGCGCACGCACGAGGCGCCGGCCAGGTTGCCGTTCCGGTGCGACGCACCACAGGCCCGACGCTGGTTCGAGATGACGGTGTCGCCGGTGGCAGACGGCCACATCCACTTCCGTTCCGAACTGGTCTTCGAGGAGGAGCGGACGCCGGTTGCACTGCTCGACGCAACCATCGAGCGGGCGGCCGATGTCGATCCGGTCACCGTGTGCACGTGGTGCGGTCGGGGCGATCTCGACGGCGCGTGGGTCGAGATCGACGAGCTGCTCCGGTCCGAACGGCTCCTCGAGCGATCCGTCCTGCCGGCGGTCACCTGGAGCATCTGTACACCGTGCCGTGACGACATGACCGCCGAACTCCTGGTGGCCGGCGGTATCACCGACACCACCGACACCTCGGCCTGACGAGACGTCGCATGGAGACGGTGCGGGTCGGCGACATCGAGGTGTGCTTCGAGGTCCACGGATCCGGGCCGCCTGTGCTGCTCATCAGCGGGACGGGCGGGGACCTCCGTGTCGACCCCAACCGGGCAGCGCATCCGCTCACCCGTCACCACGAGGTGCTGATGTACGACCAGCGTGGTCTGGGCCGCACGTCGAAGCCCGACGAGGCGTACACCATGGAGCAGTACGCGGACGATGCCGCCGGGCTGATGAGCGAACTGGGGTGGGAACACGCCCACGTGGTCGGCATCAGCTTCGGTGGCATGGTGGCCCAGCACCTGGCCGTGCGCCATCGCGGGCTCGTCGACCGTCTGGTGCTGTGTTGCACGTCGTCCGGTGGTGCGGGAGGTTCGTCGTTCGATCTGCTGTCGCTCGCCGACCGGCCGCGGCAGGAGCGGGCGGAGTTGCTCCTGCCCGTCATGGACACCCGCAACGACCTGTCGACCCAACCGCCGACGCTGGCGCCGTTGTTCGACCGGCTCGCACCGTTCATGGCGGCCCCGCCGCTCAATGCCGACGATCCGGCGTCGGAGGTCGGTGCACGCCGCCAGCTCGAGGCGCGAGCCGATCACGACGTCTACGACCGGCTCGGTGAGATCACGATGCCGACCCTCGTCGCCGGTGGGCTGCACGACGGGCAGGCCCCACCCGAGAACCTCGAACGGCTCGCCGCCGCGCTGCCCGACGCCACGCTCCGGTTCTTCGAAGGCGGCCACATGTTCCTCCTCCAAGACCGCAGCGCCTGGCCCGCCATCGTCGACTTCCTGGCTCCGTAGACGGTCGTCGGTCACCTTCGGCGTCGTCCTTGCCTCGGGGCACGGTCGGTGTGTCAGGCTGTGTCGCATGACGACGCTGGTGCGGGCCGACGGGCCCGACAAGGTGACGGGGTCGGGGCGCTACGCCGCCGACATCTCGCTCACGGGCATGCTGCACGCCGCCTTCCGGTACGCCGATCATCCGCACGCACGGATCACCCGGCTCGACACGACCGCAGCGAGAGCGATGCCGGGCGTGTTCGCGGTGCTGACCCAGGACGACGTGCCCGACGCCCGCTACGGACCGTTCATCCAGGACCGCTACCTGTTCGCGAACGACGTCGTCCGGTACGAAGCCGACGTCGTCGCCGCCGTCGCCGCACTCACGCCCGAGATCGCCCGCGACGCTGCGGCGGCGATCGAGATCGACTACGAGCCGCTCCCGATCGTCCACGATCTCGAAGCGGCGTTCGAACCCGACAGCCCGCTCGTGCACCCCGACTGGGAGCAATACGGCGCCGACGACTACCTGGTCCGCGACGGCAACGACGCATCGTTCTCGTCGATCGTCAAGGGCGACGTGGACGCCGGCATGGCCGACGCCGACGAGATCGTCACGAGCCGCTACGTCGCCGACCCGTCGCACGGCGCCCCGATCGAACCACGCGCCGTCGTTGCGCAGTGGGAAGGCGATCACGTCACGATCTGGACGTCGACGCAGGTGCCCTACGACGCTCGCGCCGGCGTGTGCGAAACCCTGCAGCTGCCGACCAACCGGGTGCGCATCATCGTGCCGCATCTCGGTGGTGGGTTCGGCGGCAAGTGCGGCTTCCACTACGAAGCTCACGTCGCTGCGCTCGCCCGGGCTGCGAAGCGGCCCGTGAAGCTGACCTTCACCCGGATGGAGGAGTTCCTCGCGCCCGACCGGCGTCGCGAGGGCATGGTGATCGAGATCGAGTCGGGCGTGAAGCGAGACGGCACGATCGTCGCCCGGCGGGCGACCCTGCTCCTCGACAACGGGGCGTACACCGCCGACGCCACCTTCTTCCCGCAGACCGCAGCGATGCACGTCGCCGGTCCCTACGCGATCCCGAACGTCTCGATCGAGGCCCACCTGATCTACACGAACCATCAGCCGTCCGGTTCGATCCGTGCGCCAACGGCGCCGCAGGCCTGCTGGGCCGCCGAATCGCACACCGACGAGATCGCCGCCCGACTCGGCATCGACCCGGTCGAACTCCGCAAGATCAACGGGGTCGACGCCGGCAAGATCGGCCCGAGCGGACAGACCTACGACGAGATCGGGCTGCAGCAATGTCTCGACATCGCACCCGGGCTCGTCGGCTACGGCGACGACCTGCCCGACGACGAGGCGATCGGCGTCGCCGTCGGCTGGTGGCCGAGCTTCCCGGCTGCCTCGGGTGCGATCGTGAAGATCGACGACGACGGTTACGGCCAGATCATCACCGGTGCACAGGAATGCGGCACCGGGGCGGTCATGACGCTGCGCCAGTTGGTCGCCGACGAGCTGGGGATGGACCCCGAACGATTCCGGCTCGTCTACCAGGACACGTCCGTCGCCCCGTACGACATGGGCGCCACCGGGTCGCAGACGCTGTTCAACAACGGTCGCGCCGCACTGGCGGCAGCCGGACAGGTCGCCGAGCAGCTCCGTGAGCTGGCGGCCGATCGGCTCGAGGCAGCACCCGCCGACATCGTGCTGGCCGACGGGTCCGCACACGTCGCCGGCACCCCGGACCGGGCGGTGTCGATCGACGAGCTGGCCGGCATCGCCGCCGGCGGCGAGCTGCTGATCGGGCACGGGTCGGGCCCGAAGCCGACCTTCCCGGAGTTGCGCGGCTCCACCTGTCTCGGCGACAACGGCATGGCCGCCTGGGTCGCACCCCAGTTCTCGTGCCACGCCGCTCGCGTCCGGCTCGACCGCGACACCGGCGTCGTCCGGGTCCTCCACGTCGGCGCAGCGCACGACTCGGGCACGATCCTCAACATGCAGGGCGCACTCGGTCAGGTCGAAGGTGGCGTGATGATGGGCGTCGGTCAGGCACTGACCGAAGGCACCCAGTACGACGACGAAGGCCGCCAACGCAACGCCGGCCTGCTCGAGTACAAGCTGCAGACCTGCGCCGACGCGCCGACGATCACGACCGAGTTCGTGCAGATCCCCACGCCGAACGCCGGCCCCAAGGGGGCCAAGGGGTTGGCCGAGGCGCCGAACGTCGCCACGGCCGCAGCGATCTCGAACGCGATCGCCAAGCTGATCGGTGGTCCGGTCCGGCAACTGCCGATGACCGCCGAACGGGTGTGGGAGGCGATGCACGACCATGCTGTGTCGGGCTCGACGGAGGTGTCGTCATGACGTTCACCATCGCCGCGACGGTCGACGACGCGCTCGCCGCGCTGGCGGGTGGCGCGCGCCCGGTCGCCGGCGGCTCCGACCTCGTGGTCGGGGCTCGCCACGGCAAGGCCCCGCTCCCGGCCGACCTGGTCGCCATCGACCGGATCGACGACCTCCGCACGATCGAGCAGACCGACGCCGGGCTGCGAGTCGGCGCACTCGTCTCGCATGCGACCTTGATGACCGACCCGGCGATCGTCGGCGGGTACACCGGCCTGGCCGACGCAGCTGCGCTGGTCGGCTCGCCGGCCACCCGACACGTCGGCACCCTCGGCGGCAACGTGATGAACGCGTCGCCGGCGATGGACACCGGTGCTCCGCTGTCGGTGCTCGGGGCGACGGTCGAACTGCGGTCGGTCGACGGCACCCGCGTGGTGCCCGTCGGTGAGCTGTGGACCGGTCCCGGGCGCACGGTCGCGACGGCGGAGGAGCTGTGCACCGCGCTCGTCCTCCCGGCGCGTCCCGATCGCTCGGGGAGCGCCTACGTACGGCTCGAGTACCGCCGCGCGATGGAGATCGCCGTCGTCGGTGCGGCGGCATCGGTCGTGTTCGGCGGCGACGGGTCGCTCACCTCGATCGCCGTCGCCCTGTCCGCCGTCGCGCCGACGATCGTGTCGGTCGACGTGTCGTCGCTCACCGGACGCGAGGTCGACGACCGACTGTTGTCGGAGGTGGCCGAAGCCGCGTCGGAGCGGGCGACCCCGATCAGCGACCTGCGTGCAAGCGATCGCTACCGCCGACATGCCGTCGGCGTGATGGCCCGCCGCGCGGTCGAGGCGGCCGCGCGTCGCGCCCGAGGCGAACACATCGCCGTCCCTGTCAATCGAGCCCTCGGGATCGGAGCCACGTCATGAGCGAGCAGTACGTCCTCACCGTCAACGGGGTCGACTATCCGGTCACCGCCGACGCCTCACGCAACCTGTTGAGCGTGATCCGCAACGAGGTCGGGCTGACCGGTACCAAGGAGGGTTGCGACGACTGCGAATGCGGTGCCTGCATGGTGCTGCTCGACGGTCGACCCGTGAACTCGTGCTCGTACCTGGCGGTGCAGGCGCAGGGGCGTGCGGTCACGACGGTGGAAGGGCTCGCCGACGGCGACGAGCTCGCCGACCTGCAGCGCAACCTGCTCGAGGTGGGCGGGGTCCAATGCGGCTTCTGCACGCCCGGGATGCTCATGTCGGCAACCGCGTTGCTGGCCGACAACCCCGAACCGTCGCACGACGACATCCGCATCGGCCTGTCCGGCAACCTCTGCCGCTGCACCGGCTACGCCCGCATCGTCGAAGCCGTCCAGGTCACCGCCCGCTCCCGTTCGTAACCCGCC
>JBPEWX010000455.1:0-5702 GCA_052032235.1 Ilumatobacter sp.
CGCAGGAGCCAGAAGGTGAATGCCGCCTCGCCGACGATGGCCGGCAGCATCACGATCATGGTGAAGACGTTCGAGTAGCGGTCGTAGTCGGTGAGCACCGTGTACCCGATCGAGTCGATCAGGTACACCGAGCCGGCCAGGCCCACGATCGCACCGAGCCACTTCGGAGCGATGCCCGACGTCCAGATGATCCGGGCGAGCACGAGCAGGTGCAGACCGAACAGGGTCAGCCCGACCATCCACGTCGCGTTGAAGGCGTCGAAGGCGAGCAGGGTCTGAGCGGCCCGCTCGTCGTCCCCGAGCACGTTCGTGAATCCGTCGGCATCGGCGAAACGCAGACCGACGAACATGAACACGAGCCCCATCCCGAGGAAGACGGTGTACCCGATGCGGAACCAGGCGGCGAGCAGTGATCGCCGCTCCCCGGTCGGTCGGAACACCAGGTGGAGGAGCCACGACACCACGACGTCGAGGACGAAGATGACGAGGAACGCCAGCATCGCGATGCGGATCAGCGACTCGTCGGCGACGACGTTCGCCATCGTGCCGGCGGCGTCGTCGAGGTCGACGACCTGTTCGCGCACGGCGAAGTTGGCGAAGATCGCCAACACGAACAGGGCGGCGTAGGCCAATCCGGCGTACCAGGCGGCGGAGCGGCGGTTCAGCTCGGGTGTCGGGGTGATGGTGGTGCTGGTGGTGGGCTTCGAGCTCATGACGGGGGCCTTTCGGGGACGGTTGCGTTCGAGGTACAGGCGTTGTGCTGGTTCGGGGGTGCGAATGGCGATGACCGAGTGCGGCGAGACGAAGGCGTTCACGAGTCGCTCCCGATGGTGATGACGGCCTTGCCGCGCAGCCGACCGGCGGCGAGATCGTCGATGGCCGACGCCGTCCGCTCGAGCGGGAAGGTGCGGTCGACCGGGGCGACGATCCGGCCCTGCTGCACCAGATCGTGCAGACGCGACCGCTTCTCGGCCGTTTCGTCCGAGAAGAACATCGTCAGGCGCTGACTGACGAAGGGCGAACGCATCACGGCCCGGATCTGGCGCCCGACGCCGCCGGTGATCCGGCCGCCGTCCTCGCCGCCGACGATGACCAGCGTGCCGGTCTCGGTGAGCGCGGACCGGAGCGTCGAGACACGGTTGCGGCCGCCGATGTCGATGATCAGGTCGAACGGTTCCTCGTCGGTGAAGTCGTCGCTGCGGTAGTCGAGCACCACGTCGGCACCGAGGCCGGCGACGTACTCGGCCTTGGCCGCACTCGCCACACCGGTGACGTGGAGGCCGTGGGCGTGGGCGAGTTGGACGGCGAAGCTGCCGACGCCACCCGACGCACCGAGGACCAGCACTCGCTGGCCGGCTTCGGCGCGGCCGATGTCGAACAACGCTTGCTCCGCCGTGGCGCCGGAGACGGCGAGCGTGGCTGCCTGCGCCGGGGTGACGTGAGCGGGACGGTGGGCGATCTTGGTCGCCTTGGCGGTGGCGTACTCGGCGAACGTGCCGGTGCCGATGCCGTAGACCTCGTCACCGACGGCGAAGTCGGTGACGCCGGTGCCGACGGCGACGACCGTGCCGGCGAAGTCGAGTCCGAGCGTCGGGTACTTCGGGCGGCGGATGCCGTAGCCCGCGACGCGGACCGCGTACGGCAGTCCGGTCATGAGGTGCCACACGCCGCGGTCGACGCCGGCGGCGGCGACCCGGACGAGCACCTCGTCGTCGGCCGGTGTGGGCACCTCGACGGTGCGCAGTTCGAGGACGTCGGCGTCGCCGTAGCGGTCCTGGACGATGGCCCGCATCGGCGCACGGGTCGTGTCGTCGGCACGGGAGTGTGCGGCGGCGGCGATCGATGCGGCGCTGACTGCGGTGGTTGCGGTGGTGGCGGTCATGGTGGCTCCTGCTGTCGTACTTAGTAAGGTTGACGACATGCATCCAACCGTACTAAGTACGAAATGTCAACGGTGTTTCGAAGATTTCCTGCGGAACCCCTGCAAGACGGCCAGACTGGACGCCGCGTCCACCTGCACGGGCGCGGCCGAACACGATCGAACGAGCAACAGCGCAATGAGCGACGACCACCGCGACGAGACCAGCGACGACACCGGCGACGGAGCCCCACGGAAGGCTGCGAAGCGCTCCTCGCTCAGCCGCCAGGCGGTGATCGCCGGCGCGATCGAGATCGCCGACCGGATCGGCGTCGAGCCGCTCACGCTGCGCAAGCTGGCGACCCACCTCGGGGTCAAACCGATGTCGATCTACCACTACGTGGCGAACAAGGACGAGATCATCGACGGGATGGTCGACGCCGTCTTCACCGAGATCGAGATGCCGCCGCCGGAGACGCCGTGGCGCGACGCGATGACGGTGCGGGCGCACTCGGCGCGCGAAGCCCTGCGCCGGCACCCGTGGGCGGCCGGGATGCTCGACTCCCGGACCAATCCGGGTCCGGCCAACCTCGGCCACCACGACGCCGTCATCGCATGCCTCCGGGCGAACGGGTTCTCGTTCGCCCTGACCGGCCACGCGTTCGCGACCCTCGACGCCTTCATCTACGGCTTCGCGCTGCAGGAGTCGTCGTTGCCCGGTCAGGGCGATCCGCAGATGACCGATCTGGCCGACGAGTTCCTCGAGCACTTCACCGAGCACTTCCCGGCGCTCGCCGAGTTCACCCGTGAGTACGTGCTCCAACCCGGCTATGCGTTCCGGAACGAGTTCGACGTCGGACTCGAACTCGTGCTCGACGGCCTCGAGGCGCGCCACGCCGCCGAGGCCTGACCGACGCGCGCTGCGTCCGATGCCGGTGCGGCCGCCCTGGTAGAACCCGACGCATGGGAAGCCTCGCCGACGACACACGCTGGATGGACGCCACCGCTCAGGCCCGACTGATCACCGACGGCGAGGTGACGCCGCTCGAGTTGGCCGAGGCGGCGATCGAGCGGATCGAGGCCCTCGACGGCCCGATCAACGCCGTCGTCATGCGGTGGTTCGACCATGCGCGCGATGTCGCGACGTCCGACCTTCCCGACGGTCCGTTCCGGGGTGTGCCGTTCCTGCTGAAAGATCTGTGGGCGCACTACGCCGGGCAACCGCTCACCAACGGCAACGTCGCATTGCGCGATGCGATGCCCGTCAGCGAGCACGACACATGGCTCGTCGAACGGTTCCGCAACGCCGGCCTGGTCACCCTCGGGCGCACCAACAGCCCCGAGCTGGGGAGCCTCCCGGTCACCGAGCCGGTCGCCTACGGCCCGACCCGCAACCCGTGGGGTGTCGATCACACCCCCGGCGGCTCGAGCGGCGGCGCGGCAGCGGCGGTCGCTGCCGGCATGGTGCCGATCGCCCATGCGTCGGATGGTGGCGGCTCGATCCGGATCCCGGCGTCGTGCTGCGGCCTCGTCGGGCTCAAGCCGTCGCAGGGCCGGGTCACCATCGGCCCGTTCCGCGCCGAGTCGGGGCTGTCGGTCGAACTGGCCGTGAGCCGATCGGTGCGCGACACCGCGCGGATGCTCGACGCCGTCCGAGGCCCCGGCGTCGGCGACACCGTCATCGCCCCGGCGCCCGAGCGACCGTACGCGGACGAGGTCGGCGCCGATCCCGGCCGGCTGCGGATCGGGCTCCTCGACCACCATCCGCACGGTGGCTTCCTCCACGACGACTGCGCGACCGCCGTTCGTGACGCAGCGGCCGAGCTCGAAGCGCTCGGGCACCATGTCGAACCCGCCTTCCCCTCAGCGCTCGCCGACCCGTCGTTCACGCCGCGGTTCATGGCGATGTGGGGCGCCAACATGGCCGTCGGACTCGCCAACTACGCGGCGGCGCTCGGACGCGACCTCACCGAGGACGAGGTCGAACCGGTCAACTGGGCGCAGGCCCAATGGGCCGCCCACGTCAGTTCGACCGACTACGCGCAGGCGCTCGGCGCCGTGGCCACCTACCGGCGTGCGTTGCACCAGTGGTGGGCCGACGGCTGGGACGTGCTGCTCACGCCGACGCTGGCCGAACCACCGGTGCGCATCGGTGAACACGATCCGACCGACGACGACCCGCTCGCCGGAATGCGCCGCGCCGGCCGCTTCGTCGGTTTCACGCCGCCGTTCAACGCCAGCGGCCAGCCGGCTGTCAACGTGCCGCTGCACTGGAACGACGACGGGCTGCCGATCGGCGTGCAGCTGGTCGGCGGCTACGGACGCGAGGACGTGCTCATCCGACTCGCGAGCCAGCTCGAGGCCGCGCACCCCTGGGCCGACCGGACGCCGTCGTGAGTGACGTCCCGGCCGTCCTACCCGATCTGCTGACCGGCCTCGCGACCACGCGGGCGATCCGTCGTCTCGCCCTCGATCCGATCCCCGACGACGATCTGTCGGCGATCCTGTGGCACGCCACCCGGGCACCGTCGGGCACGAATCGGCAACCGGTCCGGTACGTCGTGTTGCGCGACGACGAGCGCGGACGCGCGGCGAAGGAGGTGCTCGGACGCGGCTTCCGCGACGGATGGAAGGCGAAGTCCGAGTCGGCCGGCTACGGGCAGGGTTCGGCGCTCGACCCCAACTCGCGCAAGGGGCGCCAGCGGGCCGCGATGGAGTACTTCGTCGAGCACTTCGAGCGGTTCCCGGCGGTCGTGCTGGTGTGCCTCGTGCGCTACCGCGATCCGAATCCGTTCGAGGGGGCGTCGGTGTACCCGGCGTGCCAGAACCTGCTGCTGGCCGCGCGTGCGCTCGGCTATGGGGGCGTGCTCACCGGTTGGCACGGGCCGGTCGAGGCCGAGTTGCGCGACGCGCTCGGCATCCCCGACGGTGTCGCGATCCACGCCACGATCCCGCTCGGTCGCCCGCTCGGCCACCACGGCCCAGTGCGTCGCCTGCCCCTCGCCGAGGTCGTCTTCGACGGTGCCTGGGGTGAGTCGGCCGCCTGGGCCCACGACCCCGACGGCACCGAGTTCGCCGGCCCACCGCCGACGGTTTGATCACGCATTCGGGGATTCGACGCGGCGCGTCTACGGTGCCTGATCGTGAGTTCCCCCCGCCAGTTCCGCCAGCATCGCTTCGCCGCACCGTCGGGTGCCTGCGAGATCCTGCTCGTCCGCCACGGTGAGTCGGCGGCGTTCGAGCCGGACGGCGAGCCGTTCCCGATCGTCGACGGTCACGCCGACCCGCCGTTGCGTGACCCCGACGGACTCGAGCAGGCCGAACAGGTCGCCGAACGGTTGGTGTCGACCGGCGAACGCATCGACGCCGTCTACGTGACGACGCTCCAGCGCACCGCGCAGACCGCTGCGCCGTTCCTCGCCCGCACCGGCATGACGGCGTCGGTCGAACCCGACCTGCGTGAGGTCTTCCTGGGCGACTGGGAGGGCGGGCTGCTCCGCCAGAAGATCGCCGACGGCGACCCGATCGCGATGCGGATGTACGACGAGCAGCGCTGGGACGTCATCCCGAACGCCGAGCCGTCGGCCGACTTCGAGTCACGGGTGCGGGCCGGCATCACCCGGATCGCCGAGGCGCATCCCGATCAGCTCGTGGCGGCGTTCGTGCACGGTGGCGTGATCGGTCAGGTGATGAACATCGCCGCCGGCACCTCCGGCTTCCGCTTCAACGGGGCCGACAACGCCTCGATCCACCACGTGGTGATCGACCAGGACCGCTGGATCATCCGCTGCTTCAACGACACCAGCCACCTCAGCCCCACCTTCAGCGCCGCCAGCGAACCCCT
>JBPEWX010000456.1:0-5746 GCA_052032235.1 Ilumatobacter sp.
ATTTCGAGAACAGCGACAACGTCACGCACCTCCTGGTCATGGGTTTCAGTGGCGCCGACGGCGACGACCTCGACACGAACGACGACGGAACGTTCGACTCGACCCCGTGGACCGCGATCGTCGACTCGGTCGCACTGAGTGAGAACGTCCCGGCCGAGGATCTCGTCTACTCGGCCACGATCGTCGGCCCGGACGGCACCTTCGTTCCCGGGCACACCTATCGCTGCGGTGGCACCTGGGAGATCGGCGCCTTCTCGCCGGTCGGCACCGACGACACGCCCGGCGCAGAGAACGACTGCGATCTGCCGTCACCCGCCGATCTGCTGCTCACCGAGATTGTGGTGACCCCGACCGAGGGCGAGATGATCGAGATCTTCAACGCCGGATCCGGGCCCGTCGACCTGAGCGACGTCTACCTGACCGATGCGACCTTCGCTGGTGGCGGCACGTACTACTACAACATCGTGACCGGCTCGAACGCCGGTGGCGGCGGCTTCTCCGACTTCCACGCCCGCTTCCCCGATGGTGCGACCATCGCCGCCGGCGAGTACCAGACCGTCGCCATGACCGGCTCGGCCGACTTCCTCGCCGAGTACGGCGTGCCCCCGACCTACGAGCTGTTCGAAGACGATGCAGCCGCCGACGCGGTGGCCGACATGCGCGAGGCGACCGCCGGATCGATCAACAACCAGGGCGGGCTGACCAATAGCGGCGAAGTCGTCGTGCTCTACACATGGGACGGCGCGTCCGACCTCGTGCAAGACATCGACTACGCGATCTGGGGCGACACCGCCGAGGCGGTCGACAAGACCGGCGTCTCGATCGACGGTCCCGACGCCGACACCGACGCCTCCACGTACCTCGCCGACACCGCCATTGCCTCGCAGGCGCTGATCGCCGACGGTGGGCATGCCACGGGCGTCACCTGGCAGCGCGACGACCTGACCGAGGGCACCGAGACCCAGACGGGTGGTAACGGTGCCGCCGGGAGCGACGAGATGTCGGAAAACCTCGCCACCACGTGGTGCACGGGTGATCCGACCCCGAACGCAGCCACTGAGTGTGCCGTTGTCCCGGTCGGCCTCCTGATCAACGAGGTCGACGCGGATACTGCCGGAACCGACACCGCCGAGTTCGTCGAGCTGTACTCGGCGCCGAACACGTCGCTCGACGGCTACACGATCGTGCTCTTCAACGGCAGCGACGACGCTTCGTACGCGGCGTACGACCTCGACGGTCAGAGCACCGACGCCGACGGTTACTTCGTCCTCGGGAACGCCGCCGTGCCCGGAGTCTCGGTCGTCATCGCCGACAACACACTCCAGAACGGTGCTGACGCAGTCGCGCTGTACCTCGGTGACGCCACGTCGTTCCCGACCGACACACCGGTGACGACGACCGATCTGGTCGACGCCGTCGTGTACGACACGGCCGACGCAGACGATGCCGGGCTGCTCGTCCTCCTCGAAGCCGGACAGGCGCAGCTCGACGAAGGTGCCGACGGCAACAAGGATGCCCACTCGAACCAGCGCTGCCCTGACGGGTCGGGGAATCCGCGTCAGTCGTCCACCTTCGTCGCAACGACCGCTACGCCCGGTGCAGCCAACTGTCCCGTCGTCCCGGCGACGCCGGCCCTCATCCACGAGGTGCAGGGTTCCGGTGCAACGGTCGCGATCACCGCTCCGGTCATCGTCGAGGGCATCGTCACCGGCCTCATCGAGGACGACGACGCCGTCGAAGGCTTCTTCGTGCAGGAGGAAGACGTCGACGCCGACGCCGACTCGGCCACGTCCGAGGGGATCTTCGTGTTCTGCAACACGAACTGCCCGGGCGCACTGGCGGTCGGCGATCTCGTCTCCGTGAACGGGACGCCGGAGGAGTTCTTCGGGATGAGCCAGCTCGACGCCGCCGATGCCGGCGACGTCTCGATCGTGAGCTCCGCCAACCCGCTGCCGACCGCGACCACCGTCACCCTCCCCGCAGCCGGGAGCTACCTCGACGAAGCGACGTTCGAGTCGCTCGAAGGCATGCTCGTGACGTACCCGGACACCCTTGCGGTCAGCGAGTACTTCCAGCTCGGCCGCTTCGGCCAGCTGGTCCTCACCGCGGACGCACGACCCTTCCAGTTCACTCACGACAACCCGCCCGACGCCGCCGAGTACGCGGCGTTCCAGGACTCGCTGGCGACCCGTCGGGTGATCCTCGACGACGACAACAACGACCAGAACGACATCATCGTCGGCCCCGACGCCGACGAACCGTACGCCTACCCGCAGGGCGGGTTGAGCACGACGAACCGGTTCCGTGGTGGCGAGACCATCACCGACCTGACCGGTGTCATGCACTGGTCGTTCCCCGGTTCCGGCGACAACACGTGGCGTCTGCGCCCCGTCGACGGCATCGACTACTCGTTCACCCCGGCCAACCCGCGTACGGCAACTCCCGACGACGTCGGTGGCGACGTGATCGTTGCTTCCTTCAACGTCCTCAACTACTTCGCCAACGTCGACGCCGGCAGCGACATCTGCGGCCCGTCGGCCAACATGGAGTGCCGCGGCGCCGACTCCGAGGCCGAGCGGGTTCGCCAGCTCGACAAGATCGCAGCGGCGATGGCGGAGATGGACGCCGACGTGATCGGCATCATCGAGGTCGAGAACGACACCGGTGCGGCGACGCAACAGATCGTCGACGCCGTGAACGCGATCGTCGGTGCCGACACCTACGACTTCGTCGACACCGGCTTCATCGGGACCGACGCCATCAAGGTCGGTTTGATCTATCGCACCACCACGATGACGCCGACCGGCGACTACGCCATCCTCGACAGCAGCGTCGACCCCGACTTCATCGACGACAAGAACCGTCCGGCCCTCATCCAGACGTTCACGCAGACGTCGACGGGCGAGGCGTTCACGGTCGCCGTCAACCACCTCAAGTCGAAGGGGTCGGCCTGCGCCGGCGACCCCGACACGGGGGACGGACAGGGCAACTGCAACCTCACCCGGACCAATGCGGCGCTGGCACTCGCCGATTACCTGGCGACCGACCCGACCGACAGCGGCGATCCGGACGTGCTGATCATCGGCGACCTCAACGCGTACGCGAAGGAAGACCCGATCACCGGGCTCGCGAACGCCGGGTACACCGATCTGCTCGAAGCCGAGTTCGGGTCCGACATCTACAGCTACGTGTTCGACGGCCAGCTCGGCTACCTCGACCACGCCCTGGCGAACAACAGCCTGCGGCCGTCGGTCACCGGTGCGACGGTGTGGAACATCAACGCCGACGAGCCCGTCGAGTTCGACTACAACGATGCGGTCCAAGACGGCTCCGAGCAGTCGTTCGAGCGTGAGTCTGCGGCGCTCACGACGTACGCCGCCGACCCGTACCGGTCGTCCGACCACGACCCCGTGCTCGTCGGGCTCGCCCTGACCGATCCGCCGACCGTCGACCTGGCGCTCGACGCCGGCCAGGACGATCCGACGAACAAGTCGCCGATCGTCCTGACGGCCTCGTTCGACCAGGACGTCACCGGCTTCGACTCCGACGATGTCGTCCTCGGCGGTGCTGCGACACCGTCGACCGCGGCGGTCACCGATCTCGGTGGCGGCGACTTCGAGATCGCCGTGTCGGGGATGACCGGCAGCGGTGACGTGGTCGTCTCGATCCGCGACGGCGCAGCCGAGAACGCCGGAGGCCAGCCGAGTGGTGCGTCGAACGAGGTGTCGGTCGACTACGACATCACGCCTCCGACGCTCACGGTTCCCGACGGTGTCTCGGTGCCCGCCGACGACGGCGAGGCCGGTGCGACGGTCACCTTCGTCGTCACCGCGGACGATCCGGAGATCCCGTCCGGCGCGCTGACCGAGGCGATGCTCGACTCGTCGGCGATCGTCTGCTCGCCGGCCTCGGGGAGCGTCTTCCCGATCGGTGACACCACCGTCGAGTGCACGGCCACCGACGCTGCCGGCAACGTCGCTGCGGACTCGTTCGTCGTCACGGTCGTCGACGATCAGGACCCGATCATCACCGCACCGGCCGAACCCACGGTCGTCGTGGAGAGCGACGGGCCGACCACGGTCGAGTACGACCTCCCGGCCGTCTCGGACAACTCCGACGACGTGGAGATCGTCTGTGATCCGGCGTCGGGGAGCACCTTCCCGGTCGGTACCACCACCGTGACCTGCACGGCGACCGACGGCAGTGGCAACACGGCGACGACGACGTTCGACATCGTCGTCCAGTCGAACTCGGTGACGCCGACGACGACCGTCCCCGTGCCGTCGACCGTCGCTCCCGAACTCCCGGCCACGGGTTCGAGCCCGCACACGGCCGTGCGTTGGGCGATGGTGCTGCTGGCCGCCGGCGCAGCCATGGTGCTCGTGACCGTGCGCCGTCGGAGCTCCACGGTCGGCTGACGGAGGCACGATGATCCACTACGACCTGACCGACGGCATCGCCACGATCACGATGGACGACGGCCGAGCCAACGCGCTGTCGCCGGAGATGCAGCACGCGATCAACGACGCGCTCGACCGGGCGGCCGACGACGACGCGGCGATCGTCCTCGCCGGGCGCGACGGACGCTTCTCGGCCGGCTTCGACCTGTCGGTGATGTCGTCCGGAGGCCAGGCGGTGGTCGACATGGTGATCGGCGGCTTCGATCTGTCGCTCCGGCTGCTCGAGTGGCCGCGTCCGGTCGTCGCGGCGTGCACCGGTCACGCGATGGCCATGGGCGCATTCCTGCTCCTCTCGTGTGACGAACGCGTCGGCGCCGACGGCCCGTTCAAGATCGCCGCCAACGAGGTGTCGATCGGGATGACCATGCCGCACACCGCGGTCGCGTTGATGCGGATGCGGCTCACACCGCCGGCGTTCCAGCGGTCGGCCATCCTGTCGGAGACGTTCGATCCGGCGGGGGCGGTCGGTGCCGGTTACCTCGACCGGCTGGCCGAACCCGGCGAGGTCGTCACCCTCGCGATGGAGCGTGCTGCGGCGTTCCTCGCGCTCGACGCACGGGCCCATCGGGACACCAAGCAGCGGGTTCGCGAGCCGGGACTCGACGCCATGCGGGTCGCCCGCAACACCGACCGCGACGAGTTGTCGGCCCTGTTCGCCTGATCGGCGCCTGGCACGGTCGGGTCCGGTGACCCGGGCGACCGCGACCGAAATCGCTGGACCAGGTTCACCGACTCTGGAACCATGAACGCCGACCGGCCACGGCGACGGCGGTTGCCGAGGCGCCATGCCGTCGCGCTCGGCGGCCGACACCAGGGGGAATCATGTTCAAACGACTCACCGCAGTCGCCGTGCTCGGCGCGGCCCTCATCACACCCGGAACCGTCACTGCCGACGGATGTTCGGCACCGTTCGCTGCCTCGGCTCGCATCGCGGCCAACGGTGACGGGACCGCGAGCGGCACCGCCGTCGTTCGCTACAGCGGCGGCGTCGATCGCATCGCGTTCGACAGCCAGTTCGGGCCGGCGGGCACGATCGTGCAGCAATGGATGTTCGACGAAGGCACCGTCGAGATCATCGAGACACCGAACGGCACGTTGATCGGCGACCTCGAGTTCATCGACTCGGACGTCGCCGTGACGGCACCCGACTCGGGCTCGTGGGAGTACAGCGGCGTCTTCAACCGCACCCGGCTCGCCGGCACGTTCCGCGTCAGCGGAACGCTCTGTTTCGGTTCCTGACGGACCGGGTCGCACCTCGGCCCGTCGAGGCGACGGTCGTGACCCAC
>JBPEWX010000457.1:0-3075 GCA_052032235.1 Ilumatobacter sp.
TCAAGGAGCACCCGGTGCTCCTCAACCGTGCGCCGACGCTGCACCGCCTGGGCATCCAGGCGTTCGAGCCGGTGCTGGTCGAGGGCAAGGCGCTCCAGATCCACCCGCTGGTCTGCACCGCCTTCAACGCCGACTTCGACGGTGACCAGATGGCCATCCACGTGCCCCTCAGCGCCGAGGCGCAGGCCGAGGCCCGCGTCCTGATGCTGTCGGCGAACAACATCTTGTCGCCGGCGTCGGGTCGTCCGATCGTGACCCCGACCCAGGACATGGTCATCGGTGGGTTCTACCTCACCGAGCACGTCGAGGGCGCTGCCGGCGAAGGCCGCGTGTTCCGTCACCTGTGGGAAGCGCAGCGTGCGTACGAGGAGGGCTCGCTCGCCCTCCACGCCACGATCACGTTCCGTCCCGGCAACGGGGTCGAGCCGTACGAGACGACCCTCGGCCGTGCCCTGTTCCAGGCCACGCTGCCGGCCGACTACGCCGAGCGCTTCGGTCCGATCACCGAGACGATCAAGAAGCGCCACATGGGCGAGATCGTGGAGCGCCTCTCCGACCACTACGACGCCGTCGAAGTGGCCGGGTCGCTCGACGCGATCAAGAACCTGTGCTACCGCTACGCGTCGCAGTCGGGCCTGACGGTCTCGATCGACGACGTGAAGACGCCGCAGATCAAGCGTGAACTGCTCGACGACTACGAGGGCAAGGCCGACAAGGTCGAGACCCAGTTCCGTCGAGGCATCATCACCGACGGCGAGCGCCGCCAGCAGGAGGTCCGCATCTGGACCGAGGCGACGGCCAAGCTCCAGGACATCATGGAAGAGGAGTTCCGCGCCCAGCGGTTCAACCCGATCGACATGATGGTCGGCTCGGGTGCGCGAGGCAACATGACGCAGATGCGCCAGATCGCCGCCATGCGCGGCCTCGTGGCCAACCCCCGTGGTGACATGATCCCGCGTCCGATCAAGTCGAACTTCCGTGAGGGTCTCGAGACGCTCGAGTACTTCATCGCCACGCCCGGCGCCCGTAAGGGTCTGGTCGACACGGCGCTGCGTACCGCCGACTCGGGCTACCTGACCCGTCGTCTCGTCGACGTCGCCCAGGAGCTGATCATCCGCGAGGAAGACTGCGGTACCAACCTCGGTATCTGGGTCAACCACGTCCAGGAGGACACCGCCAACCAGCGTGCGTACCTCGAGACCAAGCTGTTCGGCCGTGCCCTGCTCAACGACGTGACCCTCTCCGACGGCACGATCTACGAGCGCAACACGATCATCGGCGAGGACGAGATGGTCCGTCTCCGTGACGACGAGGCGATCGACCGGGTGCGTGTGCGTTCGGTCCTCACCTGCGACGCCGAACTCGGTGTCTGCGCCATGTGCTACGGCCGTTCGCTGGCGACCGGCAAGGCGATCGAACTCGGCGAGGCCGTGGGCGTCATCGCCGCCCAGTCGATCGGTGAGCCCGGCACCCAGCTGACGATGCGTACCTTCCACACCGGTGGTGTGGCCGGCAAGGACATCGCCGGTGGTCTGCCCCGCGTCGTCGAGCTGTTCGAGGCTCGCACCCCGAAGGGCGTCGCCCGCCTGGCCAAGGCCACCGGCGTGCTGCGTCTCGGCGAGGACGAAGGCAAGGGCATCCCGGTCACCGTCGTCGACGACCAGGGCGACGAGCACGAGATCGTGCTCCCGCTCGGCGCCCGCCCGATCGTCACCGACGGTCAGGAGGTCAAGGCCGGCGACAAGATCACCGAGGGTCCGTCCGATCCGAAGGAACTGATGGAGATCAAGGGCATCCGCGAGACGCAGGTGTACCTGGTCGACGAGGTCCAGAAGGTCTACCGCGACCAGGGTGTGTCGATCCACGACAAGCACATCGAGCTCATCGTGCGCCAGATGACCCGCCGGGTCGGCGTGCAGGAGACCGGTGGCACCGACTTCCTGCCGGGCGAGCGTGTCGACTCCAAGACCTTCCGCGACACGAACCGTCGCATGGTCGAGGAGGGCAAGCGCCCCGCCGAGGGCCGCCCCGAGATCATGGGTATCACCAAGGCGTCGCTCGCCACCGAGTCGTGGCTGTCGGCGGCGTCGTTCCAGGAGACCACCCGGGTCCTGACCGAAGCGGCGATCGACGGCAAGTCCGACTCGCTGATCGGCCTCAAGGAGAACATCATCATCGGCAAGCTCATCCCGGCCGGTACCGGCATGATGAAGTACCGGGAGTTCGGCATCGATGCTCCCGAGTACGAGCCGATGACGTACTACTCGAGCGAGGACGACGAGCAGAACCCGGCCGAGTTCCTGGCCAGCCTGCACGGCTCCTACGAGGGTGGCACGACGGTCGGCTGACCGACGCCACCTCCGACGATCACGTCCGATCGACGGCCCGCCGCCCTCCGGGGTGGCGGGCCGTTGCCGTTTTCGTCCGTCACGAAATCGTCCATGACCTGTCAAGACAGATTCAAGAACTCGTGCGAACGCGTCGATAACAGTCACGCAACTGCACCAAGCACGCGTTATGACGGACATTTCGATGACCCCCGGATCGGTGGCACCGCGCCAGCGATCGCGTCGGCTGGTGATCAACCGCGCCCCGGAACCGTCCGAGGTGCAACGTCGTCTCGAGTCCGACCGCCGCCGGTACTCGGTCGGGATCGTCGATCCCGACCAGTTCGCCTCCGAACTCGCCGTCGAGTTCGCCCGCCGTGAACGCGGGGGACGCAACTGTGCGGTCGCGTCGATCTCGGTGTTCGAGATCGCCGGTCTGCAGCACCGGCACGGACCGCTGTTCGTGTTCGACCTCGTCAGCGAACTGGTCGACCTCCTGCGCCGCGAGCTGGCCCCGACCGACGTCTATCACGTCGCCGAGAGCGGTGAGGTCTTGGTGCTCGGGCGCGACTCGACCGTGTCGTCGACGTTCGAACGGGTGCAGGGGATCTGCCTCGAGATCGCCGGGCGCCGGTGGGGCGGCGACGCCGACCTCCTCCTGACCCCGTCGGCCGGCATCGCGACGCTCGACGACGGCCCCGATGCGGCGGTCGTCGTCCGGCGGGCCGTGGACGCCCGCGAGGTCGCG
>JBPEWX010000458.1:0-1607 GCA_052032235.1 Ilumatobacter sp.
GCTCCCACCACACGAACCCGATCGCGGTGACCCCGGCGATGGCGTAGAGCCCGACCGTGACCGGTGATTGCCAGCCGTACTCGTCGCTCGCCCACACCGTCGCCACCAGCAACGACAGCACCGACACCACCAGAACCCCCGCCCCGACCAGGTCGAGACGATGCCGCACCTTGTGCACCGGCAGTCGGAGCACGATCCCGGTGACGATCAGCGCTGCGATGCCGATCGGCAGGTTGACGTAGAACACCCACCGCCACGACAGATGGTCAGTGAGGAATCCGCCGATCAACGGGCCAAGCACGCTCGCGAGCGCGAACACCCCGGTGAGGTACCCGGTGTAGCGGCCTCGTTCGCGTGGCGACACGATGTCGCCGATGATCGTGAACGTCAACGACATCAGCCCGCCCCCACCAATTCCCTGCAACGCCCGGAACACGATCAACTGGCCCATCGACTGCGCCACGCCACACAACGCAGATGCGACGACGAAGATCACGATCGCGATCTGGTAGACGCGTTTGCGACCGTAGAGATCGGAGATCTTTCCGTACAGCGGCATGCTCGTCGTCGACGCCAACAAGTACGCCGTCACCACCCACGACAGCTGCTCGATGCCGCCGAGTTCACCGACGATGGTCGGCAACGCGGTCGCGACGATCGTCTGGTCCAACGCCGCCAACAGCAACCCGGTTCCCAGGCCGGCGATGATGATCGACTTGTCCCGATGCGACAGCTCCGCCGGCTCGTTCACGACACCACCACCTCGAGCGATTCCAAACCTCGCAACGTCAGGCTCGGGCGCCAGCACCACATGCCGTCACCCTCGATCTGCGAGAAGCGGGAGAGCAGCCGTTCGAACACGATTTCGCCCTCCAGGCGAGCGAGCGGCGCGCCCAGGCAGAAGTGGATGCCGGCCGCGAACGCCAGGTGCTGGTGACCGGCACGCGTGACGTCGAACCGATCCGGATCCGGATAGCGGGCAGGGTCACGGTTCGCCGCACCGAGCAACGTGAGCACCACCTCTCCAGCGCGCACCTCGATGCCGTCGATGTCGGCGTCCTCCAAGGCCGTGCGGGCATCGAGCTGTACCGACGGCTCGAACCGCAACATCTCCTCGACGGCGTTCGGGATCAACGCCGGATCGTCCCGCAACCGCTGCAGCTGTTCAGGGTGACGCAACAGAGCGGCGAGCCCGTTGCCGAGCAGGTTGGTGGTCGTCTCGAACCCCGCTGCGAACAGCAACACGACTGTCGCGACGAGTTCGTCTTCTGACAGGCGGTCGCCGTCGTCGCGCAACACGATCAGTGCCGAGATCAGATCGTCGGCCGGGTCGGTACGCCGGGCCTCGATCAGCGAGCGGACAGAGCCGTTCATCGTCTCGCTGGCACGCTCGGCCCGCGCCAAAGCCTCACGACTCGTCATCGGTTCCAAGGCAGCGGCGGCGTCACACACCAGCGGACGGAACTGATCCCGATCCGACGCCGGAACACCGAGCAACTCCCCGATCACCCGCACCGGCAACGGGAACGCCAACACATCCATCACGTCGCCGCCACCTCGACCAGCCAGGTCGCCGAGGATCTCGTCGACCATCGCAGCGATCGCTG
>JBPEWX010000459.1:0-8863 GCA_052032235.1 Ilumatobacter sp.
CGAGGCGTTTCGGGAGATCACCCGACCCGGCGTGCCCTGTCATCACCGGAGTCGGGTGATCTCCGGAAACGTCGACTCCGTCGCCGTTCCCTGCGACACCCGACCCGCTGGGCCGACCGACAGCTCTCCGGAATCAGGTCCCGGTCAGTCGGCGACGCGGCGGGCGTCTTCGACGAGGTTGATCTCGTACAGGACCTCGTCGAGCGCATCGGCGGCGGTGATGGCGCTGAAGCGCTGCGGGGTCTCCGGCGTGCAACAGCTCGGCACCGGCGAGAGCACCGTCCACGGTCTCGGGTGGCAGAACTGCACGACGCTGTACCGCTCACCCTCGTAACCGGGCGCCGCGACCACGCGGTGCCACCCGATCGGGATGACCCCGTTCGTCAGCCGTTCGAGCATGATGCCGGTGTTGATGATGACCTGGCCGTCGGGCGCCACTGCGTCGACCCACCGGTCGTCGACCTTGACCTGGAGACCGGGCGCCGTCGCCCGCGGCAGCGCGGTGATCAGGTTGATGTCGCCGTGCTCACCCGCCCAGACGTGCCCGTCGCCCGGCACGTCACCCATCGGTGGGTAGCGGATGGCGCGGGTGAGCGTCGGGCCGTCCTGCACCATGTCGTCGAAGAACGTCTCGTGGCACCCGATCCCCTCGGCGATCACCCGCAAGAACCGTCGCTGGAGATCGGCGATCGTGTCGTGGAACCGGTAGAGCACCTCGGTGATGCCCGGCACTGCGGACTCGGGGGTGACCTGGTCGGGGTACGCGGTCGGGAACTTGCGCTTGAGCGGGTGGCCCGGTGCGATCGGCGACGCCCAGTTGAGCATCTCCTTCCAGTCGGGCTGATCGCTCGAGGCGGCCGTCTCGACGAGCAGACCCGTGTACCCGGTCTGCCCGTGCGCGCCGGGCACGTTGAACTCGGCCTTCGTCTCGGGCGCCAGCGAGAAGAACTCGGCCAGCATGCCGTAGGCGGTGTCGAGCAGGTCGTCGCTGACGTCGTGGCGGGTGTAGACGAAGCCCGTCGCCAGGCTGCGCCGGACGCCGTCGACGACGGCGCGGCGTCGATCGCCCGTGTGCTGTTCGAACGCCAACAGATCGACGTCGAGGATCTCGTTCATGGGTACCTCCGGTGCGCGACGCTACAACCCGGCAGGGGCGCCGCCGGGTGCGAACACCGCCGGCATGCCGCCGGTGTGGATGAACACGACGTCGGAGCCGTCCGGCCACCGACCTGCTTCGGCGTTGCCGACGAGCCCGGCGAATCCCTTGCCGCTGTACGTCCGGTCGAGCACCCAGCCGCCGTGCCGGGCAGCCCACCGGATCGCGGCGTCGCCCGCCCTGGTCGGCACGGCGTAGTCGTCACCGATCCAGTTCGGGTCGAGCGCGACGTCGGCACGCTGGATCGTGTTGCGGTCGCCGCCCAACAGTTCGGCGGTGTCACCGGCGAGTTCGACGATGTCGGGCATGCCGATGTTGACGCCTTTGGCGACGCCGATCGCCAGGATCTCGGGAACGGCGCGACCCTGTGCCCGCAGCAGCGCCTTCCCGGCCACGAGCCCGGCGTGCGTCCCACCGCTCGACGAGGTGTGCACGACCGCCGCCGGCACACAGCCGACGGCGTCGCACTGGTCGAGCAACTCGGCCAACGCCCAGGCGTAGCCGGCGGCTCCGACGGCGGTGGATCCGCCGATCGGGATCGAGTACGGCGCCGCGCCGGCCGCCGTCAGCTCGTCGGTGAGTGACTCGGCGGCGATCATCAGCTCGCCCCAGTGGCTCTCTTCCGCACCGGTGTAGTGCAGCTGTGCCCCGAACATCGTCGACAACAACTGGTTGCCGGTCGCCTCCTCCGGGCGATCCCCCGACAGGACGAGATGGACCTCGAGCCCGAGCACCGCCCCGGCCGCGGCGGTCATCCGACAGTGGTTCGACTGAGCCGCCCCCACCGTGACGAGCGAGCGGGCGCCGTCGGCCACGGCGGCCCCGCACAGGAACTCGAGTTTGCGCGCCTTGTTGCCACCCATGCCGAGGCCGGTCAGATCGTCGCGCTTCACCCAGAGCCGGGCACCGCCCGGGAGTTCCGGGCCCCGCTCGAGCGGGGTCGGCAACGTCGCCAGGCGGGCACGCGGCAGATGACCGAACATCGCGTGCATGATAGGGATGGTCCGGACCTGCGTCATCCGCGGGCCGCCGACCGACCTCGACGAACCACGACACTCACCCTCGACACACCCCGACGGACACCGCTCCCGTGACGACCGACTGGAATCCGCTCCTCCGCACCGAGTTCGACAAGCCGTACTGGAACGACCTGCAACGTTTCGTCGCCGAGGAGCGGGCCTCGCGCACCGTGTACCCGCCTCACGACGAGGTGTTCGCAGCGCTCCATCTGACGTCCTACGCCGACACGACCGTCATGATCCTCGGCCAAGACCCGTACCACGGCCCCGGCCAGGCGCACGGACTGTGCTTCTCGGTCCGCCACGGCGTGCGCACACCGCCGTCGCTCGTCAACATCCACAAAGAGCTCCACAGCGACGTCGGGGTGCCGATCCCCGACCACGGCAACCTGGAGGCGTGGGCCCGCCAGGGCGTGCTGCTGCTCAACGCCACGCTCACCGTGCGCGCCGGGCAGGCCGGTTCGCACCAGAAGCACGGTTGGGAGACGTTCACCGACGAGGTCATCCGCACCGTCGCCGCGAAGCCGGACCATGTCGTGTTCGTCCTGTGGGGCGGCTACGCCCGCCGCAAGAAATCGTTGATCGACGGCACGAAACACACCATCATCGAGTCACCACACCCCTCACCGCTGTCGGCCCACAACGGGTTCTTCGGCAGCCGGCCGTTCAGCCGGACGAACGAGGCACTGGTCGCCCACGGCCAGTCCCCGATCGACTGGAGCCTCTGAACGTGACGACCACCCGCACCGGGAGACCCTGACATGGCCTGGACGACCAACCCGAAGGTGACGGCGCTCCGCCGACGCTCGAAGCCGATCGACGTCGTCGTCGAGATGCTCGACGGCTTCCGACGCCACCTGACCGGCCGGAACGCCGCCGTGCTGACGTACTACGGCTTCCTCACCCTGTTCCCGCTGTTCCTGGCGGCGAGCACGATCCTGGGGTTCGTGCTCGAGAGCAAGCCCGAGTGGCGCGACGACCTGCTCGACTCGGCGATCGACTCGGTGCCGTTCATCGGCGACCAGATCGCGGCGGGGGAGATCTCCGGCAGCTGGATCGCCCTGATCATCGGGCTCGCCGGCGCCATGTGGGGGTCGCTCAAGGCGTTCGTCGGCATCCAGTCGGCCTACGACGACACGTGGGAGATCGACGTCGACGATCGTTCGTCGGGCGGCAAGCAGCGCCTGAAGGCGCTGATCGGCCTCGCTGCGATCGGCGGCTCGCAGGTCGGCAACGTCACCCTCGCCGCGATCGTCGATCGTGCCGGACTCCCGTTCATCGGTCGCCTGGCGTTGATCGCGGGCGGCCTCGCGATCAACCTGCTCGTGGTGGGGGTCATGTATCGCTACCTCACCTCGGCCGACGTCGGGTGGCGCATGGTGCTACCCGGCGCGGTGTTCACCGCCGTCCTCTACACCGCCGCCCAGTTCGCCGGCACGGCGCTCACGACCCGGATCCTCGACAGTGCCGAAACCTACGGCGACTTCGCCGGCGTGATCGCCCTGCTCACGTGGCTCAGCCTCCACGCGCTCGTCAATCTGTTCGGTGCCGAACTCAATGCGGCGCTGCACCGGATCGGCCTCCGAGGGCCGCTCCCGGTCTCCGGGATCGACGACGATCTCGAACCCGCCACCGAGCCTGCCTGACCGGTCTGCCGCGGGCGGCCTGTCGCTTTCGGGAGAAATCCGCTAGAACAGTGCGAACGGCGAGTTCGGCCAGTGCTGAACTCGCCGTTGCGTATCCCGCATCACCACCATGCTGCTCGCCGCCACCGAATCCGCTCTCGGACCAACGCTCGCCATCATCGTGGGCGTCGGCATGGCCGCGCAGTGGGTCGCCTGGCGGAGCCAGATCCCGTCGATCATCCTGCTGCTGATCTCGGGCCTCCTGCTCGGTCCGGTGTTCGGGGTGATCGACCCGGACGCCTTCCTCGGCGACACGCTCTTCCCGATCGTGTCGCTGTCGGTGGCCCTGATCCTGTTCGAAGGTGGCCTCGACCTGCCACCGCGCGAACTCAGATCGACCGGCACCGTCGTCCGACGGCTGATCTCCGTCGGCGCCCTCATCACGTTCCTCGTCGCCGCGTGGGGCGCGATGCAGCTGTTCGACATCAGCCGTGGTGCGGCCGCCGTCCTCGCCGCCGTGTTGATCGTGACCGGCCCGACGGTGGTCGGGCCGCTGCTCCGGTTCGTGCGCCCGAGCGGCCGGACCGGCCCGATGCTGCGGGCCGAGGGCATCCTGATCGACCCGATCGGCGCCACCGCGTCGCTGATCGCGTTCGAGGTGGCCCTCACCGACGAACCCGGTGAGGCGATCACCGCCACCCTCGGCGTGGTCGGGCTGACGCTCGTCGCCGGTATCGGCATCGGCTTCGTCCTCGCCTGGATCGTCGATCACGCGCTCCGTCGCTTCCTGATCCCCGACCACCTGGCCAACCCGATCACCCTGGCGATCGTCGTCGTCGGCTTCGTGCTCAGCAACGAGGTCCAGGAGGAGTCCGGCCTCCTGACCGTCACCGTGATGGGCATCTGGCTCGCCCGCCGTGACTCGGCCGCCGTCCGCCAGCTGCTCGAGTTCAACGAGAGCCTGCGCACCCTGCTGATCTCGGCACTGTTCATCCTGCTCGCGGCCCGGATCGAAACCGATCAGCTGCGCGACGTGATCCTGCCGTCGATCCTGTTCCTCGCCCTGCTGGTGTTCGTCGCCCGCCCGCTGTCGGTCATCGCCTCGACGGTGCGGACGAGTCTGACGTGGCGCGAACGGCTCTTCCTGATGGCGATGGCGCCGCGCGGCATCGTCGCCGCCGCCGTGTCGGCGATCTTCGCACTCCGACTCGAAGAAGAGGGCGTGCGCGGTGCCGAGATCATCGTGCCCGTCGTGTTCCTCGTGATCATCGGCACGATCGTCGTCTACGGCTTCTTCGCCGGACCACTCGCCCGCAAGCTCGGGCTGGCCGAAGCACGCGCCAACGGCGTCCTCATCGTCGGTGCCCACCCCACCGCCCGAGGGCTCGCCAAACAGCTCACCGATCTCGAGGTGACGACGATGCTCGTCGACACCGATCCGTACAACGTCACCCGTTCGGTCGCGCTCGGCCTGCCGGCCCGACGGCTGAGCGTCCTCACGGAGGATGCGACCCACGAACTCGACCTGCGCGGCATCGGTCGGATCCTGGCGATGACCCCGAACGACGAGGTGAACGCGTTGGCCACCACCCGCTTCGCGCGGGTGTTCGGGCGCCGTGAGACGTTCCAGCTCAAGCCGTCGTCGAAGCAGCGCCAGGGCGAGCTGCCGGAAGAGATCCTCGGTCGCATCATCGGCATCGACGGGGTCGACTACGGGCTGATCGACGAACGGACGCGTCAGGGGTGGCGAGTCCGTTCGGCACCGGCGTCCACGATGATCACGTCGGCGACCGAGGCCGACGAGTTCGTCCCGATCGCCCGGGTGCTCGACGGCCAGTTGGCGTTCATCTGCCGGAACGACCCCGTCCCGAGTCAGGGCACGGTGATCGGCCTGGCGTCGACGGCCACGCAGCAGCGCATCGACGACGACGCCGCGGCACGCGCCGCCGACTCCGACTCGGCCGACCCCGCCCGGACGAACGGAAACAGCAACGGGGACGGGAACGGGAACGGGTCCAGATGATGGCGTCACCGCTCGACACGTTGTTCGTCTACGGAACGCTGCGTCGCGGCGACGTCCGGTGGTCGTTCCTCGAACCGTTCGCCGCCGACCAGGGCGTCGACGACACCGCAGTTGGCACCCTGTTCGACACCGGGCTCGGGTACCCGGCCGCCGTCTTCGAGGGCGAGGGAACGATCGTCGGCACGACGTTCCGGCTGCGCCCCGAGCGACTCGTCGAGGCGCTGCAGGTGCTCGACGAGGAAGAGGACACCGTCGCCGGCCTCTATCGCCGGATCGAGATCGTGACCGGCCGCGGGCATCGGGCGTGGGCGTACGCCTACGGCAACGGTTTGTCGCTGACGCCGATCGCCGGTGGCGACTGGTTCGCTCGCTGAGCGGTCCGGATCAGAAGAACTCGGTGGCGATCGCGCCGACGGCGGCGACGTGGCGATCGACCTCGTCGGCCGACAGCGTCGGGCCGAGTTCGACCGTGATGCCGACGCCGCCGTCGGGGATCACGGTACGAGCCCACTGCGACGCCGTCCCGGTGTAGGTGCCGCCGGAGATGTCGACGATCGGGAGGCCGGCGATCTCGGCATAGCGGAGCCGGATGTCGCCGGCGCGTCCGGTACCGGGGGCGAGCCGGAACAGGTCCTGGTGGTACCAGAGCACGATGTCGGGTCGGACACCGGACCCCAGCGCCACCATCGCCTGCGTCTCCGGCTCACTCGCCGGACCGACGCCGCCGTACTGCCAGAATCCTGGCTCGCCCAAGACGTCCCAGTGCTCGGGGAAGTTGCGGTTGAGGTCGACCAGGTTGGCGTTCTGGCGGTCACCGATCGCCTCGCCGTCGGGGTTCATCGACCGGACGAGCCAGAGTTCGACGCCCGGCGGCACCGGGTCGGTTCGGAGCCGGTCGATGATCGCGACGCCGTCGGCCTCGTTGCCGTGGATCACCCCGACCGCGAGCACTCGGGTGCCCGACGGGTCGCCACGCCGGACGACGGTGATCGGGACCCCGTTCACCGAACGACCGATCTCGAACTCGGCGTCGAACGGCACGCTCGCCGGGTCGATCGGCACGATCGGCGGGATGCCGGGGATCGGCGGCAGCGTGACCGGCGGCAACGTCGTCGTGCTGGTCGTGGTCGTACTGGTCGTCGTGCTGGTGCTCGTGGTCGTCGTGCTGGTCGTCGTGCTGGTCGTCGTGGTGGTGGTGGGTGGGATCGTGCTGGTCGTGGTGGTGGTGCTGGTGATCACCGGCGTCGTCGACGTGCCGGTCGTCGAGATCGGCGATGCGCTCGTGGTCGTGGTCGAGTCGACCTCGTCCGACTCGTCGGCCGCGGACGCGCACGAGGCGACGAACAGCGACGCGACGAGCACCGCAACGGCCGGGCGCCGGTCAGGCACGTGCCGCGTGGGCGTCGAGGAGGTGGGCGACGGCCGTGCTGAGGCGCCGCGCCGTCGGGACGTGGAGGTACTCGTTCGGACCGTGCGCGTTCGAGTCGGGCAGCAGCACGCCGGTGATCACGAACTGGGCGTCGGGGTAGGCCTCGCCGAGCATTCCCATGAACGGGATCGACCCACCCTCACCGAAGTGGCGTGCCGGTTCACCGAACGCGGCGTTCGACGCGGCATCGAGGGCGTCGGCGAGCCATGGCGCGGTCGCCGGTGCATTCCAGCCGTCTGCCGAGCCGGCGCTCGAGATCGTGACGCGGGCGCCGTACGGCGGCTTGGCGGTCAGCTTCTCGGTCATCTCGGCGAGCGCCGCCGCGGCGTCGGCGGTCGGCGGCGTGCGCAACGACAGCTTGAGCGAGGTCGAGGGGCGCAGCACGTTGCCGGCGCTCGCCGTCGGCGGCAGCCCGTCGGCGCCGACGACACTCAGCGCCGCCCGCCAGGTACGCGAGATCAGCTGGCCGGCACCGTGGGGCGTGGTGGGTCCGGCACCGTTCACGAACGGGTAGTGGGCGGCGATCGGCCCGATCTCGTCGGCGGTCGAGTGGGCCTGGTCGAGTCGCTCGTCGGGGATGTCGACGTCGCACGCCTTCAGGAGTACCTCGCCGGTCTCGGCGTTCTCGATCCGGTCGAGCAGGGCGCGCACGATCCGGAACGAATCGGGCACCATGCCCGACGCATCGCCCGAGTGGAGTCCCTCCGTCACGATGTCGACCGTGACGGTCGCCATGGCGACGCCGCGCAGCGAGGTCGTCACCCACATGCGGTGCGGATCGATGCAGCCCGAGTCGAGGCACACGACCAGGCTCGGCGTGCCGATCCGGTCGGCGAGCGCCTCGACGTGGGCGGGCAGGTCGGGCGAACCCGACTCCTCGCTCGCCTCGATCAGGACGATGCAGCGGGTGTGCGAGCCGCCGGAGGCTTGGACCGCCTCGATCGCGGTCAGGCTCGCGAACACGGCGTAGCCGTCGTCGGCCCCACCACGGCCGTACAGCTTGTCGCCCTCGAGGACCGGCTTCCACGGACCGAGATCGTCACGCCACCCTTCCATCTCGGGCTGCTTGTCGAGGTGGCCGTACAGCAGGACCGTGTCGTCATCGGGAGCGTCGCCGAACGCCGGCACCTCGATGACGACGAGCGGGCTGAGATCGGGCGGATCGATCACGTCGACCGTCATGCCGGCGATCGCTCGACCTCGGCACCACTCGGCGACCAGGTCGACCGCCTGGTGGATGTACCCGTGCTCGCGCCAGTCGGGGTCGTAGGCCTCGCTGACGGCGGGGATCGCGATGTAGTCGTGCAGCAGGGGGACGATGTCGTCCCAGGAACGGTCGACGTGAGCAGCGGCATCGGCGAGCGACATGACCGGCACCGTAGACCAGGTCGTCCCCCGTCCGCTCGCCATGCGCGAGGCTGGGGGTGTGCACGCGGGCCGCCGGCGGGGACCGGCCGTACTCGCAGCGCTCGTCGTCATCGTCGGGTGCTCGGATCGAACGGGGACGACCGACGTCGCCGCGACCGCCCCTGCACCGATGTCGCCGTCGACCTCGGCCGTCCCCGTGCTGACGTCGCCGACGGTCCGGGCCGTGGCATCGGCGGACGCCCC
>JBPEWX010000046.1:0-3465 GCA_052032235.1 Ilumatobacter sp.
CCACCGAAACCGACGCCGAGATCGATGCTGACGCCGGCGAGCCGACCCGTCCGATGCCCGCCACGGACGGTCCGCCGAGCGGTCGCAACGGCGCCGACGACACCCGGGAACATCCGGCGACGACCTGGTCGGTCGACTGATCGCGGCCACGTCGCCCCAGCTCAACCGGGTCGAGCGAATCGGGTGGTCGCAATTCCGTTTCGGGGCGATAGCCTCGCATCCCTGCCGGGGCTATAGCTCAGTCGGTTAGAGCGCCGCCCTGATAAGGCGGAGGTCCCTGGTTCGATTCCAGGTAGCCCCACCACCCGGTCCGAGGCGCCCAGCAGGGCGCCTCGTGTCGCGTCCGGGCCCAGGTCGCGGGGCGGCGACGGGTTCGATCAGGCTCCGTCGGCCCACTGCTCGCCGACGTAGAACGACTCGATCTTCTCGCTGCGGTACACGGTGTGCCCTTGGACGGGATCGCTGTCGAGACGCCACACGATGTCGCCTTCGTCGTCGCCGCCCTTGACGACCTCGACGATCACGGCGCGCAGCGGGAAGTCGGGCTGGGGCGGGAACGGGCCGATGCCACCGTGGGTGATCAGCACGTTGCCGTTGGCCAGGATGTCGGCGTCGCTGATGAAGGCGGTGTAGATGGGCGAACCGTCGTCGTCGAGGTCGATGTGTTCCCATACCTGCGTCGCCGACCAGTCGGCGGGATCGTCGCTCGAGTCGTCGACCGAGTACACCGCGGCGCGGCTGTAGGTCGGGTTCACCGGATCGTCGACCTCGGTCCCCGGTCGGCCGTTGCCGTTGTCGTAGAAGATGTAGTCGCCGTTGTCCATCAACTCGACCGCGTGCTGGTGGTACGGCAGATCGCCCTCGAACGGGATGGTGCCGCCGGCGCCGATGATCCACCGGAGCTGCGACTGCGGCCCCTCCTCGTCGAGGTGATCGAGGGCGATGATCTGGTCGGTGTGGCGGGCCGAGATCACGATCGCGTCCCGGGTCTCGTCGTAGATGACCGAGTTGGCGTGGGTCCAGTCGCGGTTGATCGACGTCGCGAACAAGCCGCCGTCGAGGAAGCACATGTCGGAACCGGGCACCTCGACGATGTCGACGACGTCCCACAGGTCCCAGGTGCGCAGCACCTCGCCCTCGGGCGTGAACTCGACGATGACGTCGCTGACGGCCTTGAACTCGAGCTCGTCACCCGGGCAGATCGCCGCACGCTGCTCGGGCGTCAGGTCGTGCACGGCCGCCGACAGTCCCAGCAGGTTGCCGTTGTCGAGCGCTCGTACCTCGTGGTGGAACGACTGCAGATCGGTCCACGGCGCCTCGACCGTGATCGGCTCGGCGTCGCCCGGGTTGCCGTCGGGCAGAGCGCCGGGCGTGGTCACGCCGACGCCGGCGACGACGTTCGGACGCCAGTGCCCGATCACGTTGCCGAGCACGTCGAACTCACGGGCGCCGAACGGGCCGTAGTGCGAATGGAAGGTGCCGTCGGCCGTCTGCTCCACGCCGCCGAGGCCCTGGTTCGTGTAGTACCAGACGATCTCACCGTGCTCGTCGTAGACGATGCCGAGGTTCGTCGGATACGGCGCAGCGCTGACGCCGGTGCCGTCGTCGTTCGCTGCGTCGGTCGCGTCGTCATCGGCCGCGTCGGCGTCCTCGGCGACGGTGTCGTCGGTCGCATCGTCTTCGTCGGTCGCGTCGTCGGTCGCGGTGTTCTGGGGTCGGTTCGGGCTCGACTCGACGTAGGTGAAGCCGGGTGACACGCGCTCGGGGTCACTGACCACGGTGTGGTCCGGCATCCAGTCCGGCAGCGGGGGCGTGTCGAACACCAACGGCTCGGGTGTGTCGAGCGTCAGCTCCTCACCGTCGACCATGGCGTGGACCGTCACGTCGTACGACCGATCGCTGTACAGCCCGACGAGCGGGAGCGCGAACGCCGTGTCGCTCGCGGCGGTGTACGGGGTCGACATCTCGTGGTCGTCCGCGACGGCGACGAGCCGGATCTGGGCAGGTGCCGCCAGGTCGACGGTCACCTCGGCCGCGAGCGGGGCGAACTCGGCCGGTGTCAGCGCAGCGGCGGTCACCGCCACGCCGTCCGACCCGTCGTCGGCGTCGTCGTCCGGCGCGGTGGTCTCGGCCGTCGTGTCGGCCGACGCCTCGTCGCCGTCGTCCGCCCCGGGGTCGGTCGACTCGCTCGCCTCGGTCGTGTCGGTCGACTCGACGTCGGTCGGATCGGGTGCCTCGGTCGAGTCGGCCTCGTCGTCACCTCCGGAGCAGGCGGCGAGGGCGATCAGGGGCACGACGGCGATCAGACGCAACGAACGCATCCGGTCATTCTGGCCGCTGCCGCCGCTGCTGTCCCAGACCCCACCCGAATCCGGTGGTCGCTGCTCCTAGGATGCAGCGATGGTCGTCGACGAGGTGCGCCCGTGAAGCTGTTGCGTCGCATCCTGGGTGCGCTCGTGATCGCCGGCGCGGTCGCGGGTGGCATCCGGCTCAAGGGCACCGGCGGGGTGCCGCCGCAGCACGGCGGCTGGCGGCCCCTCGAGCTGCCCGACGAACGATGACCACCGTCCACGTCGTGGGTCGCGGCATCGTCGGATCGCGTCTGCGACGCTTGCTCGACACCGGCCCGGTCATGTTGCACGACGGCTACTGGCCCGACATCTCCGGCACCTCGCCCGGCGACGTCGTCGTCCTGGCCCACGGCGGGCCGGTCGCCGACCGGGTCCGCCGACTCGCGGCGCGCGGCCTCCACGTCGTCACCGTCGGCGACTCGCTCCCCGACACGATCTCTTTGCTCGACGACCCGCCCGAGCACCTCGGCACGAGCGTGGTGATCGGGGCGGCGCTGTCGCCGGGTCTGTCGGGTCTGATCGCCCGCCACCTCGCCAACCAGATGGCGTCGGTCGACGAGATCCACGTCGCGATCCACGGCACCGCCGGCCCGGCATGCGCCCGGGTGCACCATCGCTCCCTGAGCGGCTTGTCGCCCGGCTACCGGGACGGGCAGTGGATCGACTTCGTCGGGGGGAGCGGGCGCGAACTCTGCTGGTTCCCCGAGCCGATCGGCGCCAAGGACTGCTACCGGGCCCGCATCTCGTCGCCGTACGTGTTGCAGCGCGCCTTCGGCGACGTGTCGCGCATCTCCGCACGTCGGTCGGCGCGGCGCCGCGACCGGCTCACCGCCTGGCTGCCGATGCTCCGTCCGCCGCATCCCGAAGGAGGCGTCGGGGGTCTGCGGGTCGAGGTGCGGGGCGCCGACGAGCACGGCGCTCGCGTCGTCGCGATCGCCGGCATCGCCGAGCTGGTCGGCACGGCGGCCGCGGCGACGGCCGCCGCATTCGTGACGGGGATCATCGACGGCTGGCTGCACGAAGGGATCGTCGTCGCCGGTGACGCCGAGTTGCCGACCGTCGACCTCCTCGCCCGCGTCGAGTCCGCCGGCGTCCGTCTCCAGGAGTTCACCGG
>JBPEWX010000460.1:0-5181 GCA_052032235.1 Ilumatobacter sp.
CGGGCGGTTCAGCGCCTGGTCGTCACGCTGACCGCGCGGCGACCGCGGCGACGAGGCCGTCACGACCACGCCGGACCTGCTCGTCGAACACCCGAGCCAACGGGCCGCCCGTCCAGAGCGAGCCGTCGTAGGAGAGATGCATCGCCACGTCGGTCACGGGCGTGCCGTCGGCCGTCGGCGGGGCTGCGGCGAGTTCGACTCGGAGCACCCACGCGGCATGGTCACGACCGTCGACTTCGGCGCGTTCGAACACCACCAGTCGACCGGGTTCACGCTGCGTCCGCGTCATCCGGAGTCGTTTCGAGCGGGCGAACGGGCCGATCCGGGCCCGGATCTCGACGTCCCAGGCGGGCACGTCGCCGTCGCCGGCGGTGAGCGGCGTCACGGTGTGGACGAGCGGCATCCATGCCGGGTACTCGGCCAGGTCGTCGACGAGCGGGAACACCTCGCTCGGTGACGCTGCGACCGTCGCGGTCTCGGTCGTCCGCATCAGCGCCGGGGGCGGCCGGTACCGCGGAACGCCCGCGAGAGCAGCGGACTCGACACCTCGAGCAAGCCGTTCAGGTCGTCGGAGTGATCGAACTCGGGCTCCCACGGCCCAGCCGGGTCGAGCGAGCCGGACTCGTGGCCGTCCGCGAGTGGCTCGTCGTCGGCGTCGGTGGACGACGCCGGGTCGACCGGTTCGTCGTCCGCGTCGGCACGATCGTCGAGTGACGCCGCGGGGAGCTCGACCGGCCGTGAGATCTCGCCGGTGCCGTCGATCTGGAGCTGTTCGGGCCGGTCGTCGGTCGTCGCCGAACGTCGAGCGGACCGGCGCGGCGTGGAGGGTGCCGGATCGGACGGCCGCGGCTTGAAGAGCCGGAGGTCGTTCTCGCGCCGGTCGTCGAGCGTCCAGCCGCGCGGCACCACCATGGCGTCGGCGTGGCGTGCGCACAGCACGCTCGGTTCGTCGACCGGGCTGTCGGCGAAGGGGGCGATCCAGAACAGCAGATCTTCGGGCACCATGCCGTAGGCGACGACACCGGTCTCGGAGCACCCGGGACGTCCGCACAATCTCGCCACGAGCCCGAATCTACCGGGTGCGGCACGGCCGTCCCGGGTTCTGTCGCCGGGTCCGGCGGCCCGGGGACGCGCCGCCGAACGCTCAGGCGTCGTCGTGACGGCGGCCCGCGGCGAAGAACCGTCGGCCGGTGACGTCGTCCGGTTCGATGCGGACGATGTTCGGCTTGCTGCCGAGGTGCCACGGGAACAACGGCAGTTCCTCGGCCTCCAGGTACTCGAACATGTTCTCGATGAGGCGCGCCTTGCCCTTGACGACGACGCTCCAGGCCTCGCCGTCGGTCGGGTCGTACCCGTCGACCTCGAACGCCACGGCCCGCCCCAACACCGCAGCAGCGAGCTTGGTGCCCGCTGCGCTCCGGAACAGGATCGAGTTGCCGTCGACGAAGTGGTTCACCGGGAAGATGTCCGGATGGTCGCCGATCGCGACGGCCAGACGCCCGACGTCGGCCGACCGCAGCAGCGCCCAGCACTCGGATTCGGTGAGTTCTCGGATCTGATCGCTGTGAGTTTCGATGGCCCCGTTCATAGTGCATTCTTCGCGCCGAACGGGTCGGGTGTGAAGTGCCGGAGGTCCCGAAAACGAACGATCGCCCGCCCGCGCCGGGCGCAGGCGAGCGATCTCGCAGGGTGGGCGATATTGGACTCGAACCAACGACCCCCGCCGTGTGAAGGCGGTGCTCTAGCCATCTGAGCTAATCGCCCGTGCGGGGACCGAAGGGTAGCACCCCCTCGCGGGATTCACTCACGCATCGTCGGGCACTCCGTACCGGCCGGTCACCCGTCCGTCGCCGTAGACGAGGGCGACGCACACGACCCGCCCTCGACGCGCCTCCCACGTCGCCGCAGTGGGAGCGACGGCGAGCACACCGAAGCGTGGATCGGGCGGCACGTCGGCGCAGCGTCGGTCGGCGAGCGGGAACAGCTCGGCGTCGGACGGATACGGCAGGTCACCGTCGGGATTGAGGTCGGCGACGGCGACCACTTCGGCGTTGTGCGGCTCGTCGCAGTCGACGACGTCGACCAGGTCGACGCTGCCGTCGTCATCGGGATCGAGGTCGAAGCAGTCGCCGACGTCGAGGTCGGTGACGTCGCTGGTGCCGCTCGACAGTTCACCGACCGCGACACCGACGATGATCGCCGCGACGCCGAACAGGATCACGGCGGCAACACCCCACCACAGCGCACGCATCGTCAGGACCCCGACGGTTCGTAGGGCTCGACGCAGGCGGTGCCGAGGCCGAGCCGATCACGGTAGGCGAGGTACGCGGCCGGGCAGGTCGCGTCGGTCGGGATGACGAGCCGAACGACGAGTTCGGCCTCGGGCCCGCAGGCGATCTCGCGGACGTCGGTGTTCGCCTCGACGGCCACGCACGAACCGATCCGCAGGATCCCGTCCGGCGGCTCGTCCTCGGGTGAATCGATCAGCGCCGCGCTCGCGACGATCACGACCGAGCCGATCAGGGCCGCCACGGCCATCGAGCGCCACGGCATGCGCGCCGGCCCACTCGGGCTGAGGACCTTCCCGATCGTTCGGCTCCCCGGCGACGGCGGGTGGATCTCGTCGTCGACGATCGGCGGCTCGTGATCGTGCGTCGGCTCGCCACCGACGGTGTGTGGCTGCTCGAGCGAGCGGTCGTAGGTGGCCTTGCTCGCCGGTCGGCGCAGCACGTCGTAGGCCCGGTTGAGCTCGGCCATCGCCGCACTCGTCGCCCGCTGGTCGCCGGTCGCGACGTCGGGGTGGTGCAACCGGGCACGGCGGAGGTAGGCCTCGCGGATCTCCGCTGCCGTTGCGTCGCGTCGGACGCCGAGGGTGTCGTAGTGGGTCGGGATGAGAGCAGCGTAGAGCCCGAAAACCAATCGTGGCCGGAGGACACTGCCAGTCAGCGCATCCTCCGGCCACGGGGCGTAGTGCGACGTTCCCGCGAGCTCCGGGACCACAACCGTCGCTCACATCGCAATCGCCGGTATCTACGGTACCGCGCCCGTGTTCGAATCGGCAAGCGACTTCAGCGGGGCTTGACCAATACGGGCGCGATCACGCCGTGATCATCACGGTTCGTTCGCGTCAGCTGTCGAGATTGGCCATCACGTGCTTGAGACGCGTGTAGTCGTCGAGCGCGTACGCGGACAGATCCTTGCCGTAGCCCGACTGCTTGTAGCCCCCGTGGGGCATCTCGGCGACGAGCGGGATGTGGGTGTTGATCCAGACGCAACCGAAGTCGAGCCGCTTCGACATCCGCATCGCACGACCGAAGTCGCGGGTCCACACGCTCGACGCGAGCCCGTAGTCGACGCCGTTCGCCCAGGCGACGGCTTGATCCTCGTCGTCGAACCGTTGCACGGTGATCACCGGCCCGAAGATCTCGCGCTGGCTCATCTCGTCGTCCTGGCGGAGTCCGGCCACGACGGTCGGTTCGAGGAAGTAGCCCGCGTCGCCGACCCGGCTCCCACCGGCGGTGACGGCGGCGTGGTCGGGAGTCCGTTCGAGGAAGCCCTGCACGTGGGCGAGCTGGTTCGCGTTGTTCACGGGGCCGAACAGGACGTCGTCGCCCGTCGCTCCCCCGGCGCTGGTGCGGGTGTTCTTGGCCTGTTCGGACAGCGCGTCGACGAAGTCCTGATAGATCTTCGGCCCCGCGAGCACCCGCGTCGCCGCCGTGCAGTCCTGGCCGGCGTTGAAGTAGCCGGCGATCGCGATCCCCTCGGCCGCCGCCTCGATGTCGGCGTCGTCGAACACGACGACCGGCGCCTTGCCGCCCAGTTCGAGGTGCACGCGCTTGAGACTCTTCGAGGCGGCTTCGGCGACCTGCATGCCGGCGCGCACCGAACCCGTCACCGACACCATCGCCGGCGTGGCGTGCTCGACCATGGCGCGGCCCGTGTCGCGGTCGCCGCAGATCACGTTGAGGACCCCCGGCGGCAGGAACTCCTGGGCGATCTCGGCCATCCGGCCGGTCGTGGCCGGCGTGGTGTCGCTCGGCTTGAGCACGACGGTGTTGCCGGCTGCGATCGCCGGTGCGAACTTCCAGACCGCCATCATCATCGGATAGTTCCACGGTGCCACCTGTGCGCAGACGCCGACCGGTTCACGGCGGACGAAGGAGGTCATGTTCTCCATGTACTCACCCGCCGCCTTGCCCTCGAGGTGGCGGGCCGCGCCGGCGAAGAATCGGATCTGATCGACCATCGGGCCGATCTCCTCGTCACGGTGCACGTCGTAGGGCTTGCCGGTGTTCTCGCACTCCAGTTGCATCAGCTCGTCGCCGTGGGCCTCGATGGCGTCGGCGATCCGGATCAGCGCCAAGGCGCGCTCGGACGGCGTGGCGTTGCTCCACCCTTCGAAGGCGGCGCTCGCCGCCGACATCGCGGCATCGACGTCGGCCTGCCCCGACAGGGCGGCCTCCGCGTACTGCTCCCCCGTCGACGGATCGATCACGGCGCTCGTCTCGCCGCCGGCGGCGTCGACCCATTCCCCATTGATGAAGTTCTTGAACGCTTTCACGCGCGTTGGTCTATCAGATCGCAGCGACTGTGTCGCCGAGTCCGTGACGGTGCCCGATGACGGGCCGTCCCCTTGCAAGAATGTGCTCCGTGATCGTCGACTGCGCGCTGTACGACCAGGGCAGGCGTTTGGCGTACGACGCCGAGATCGACACCTTGCGGCAACTCGACGAGCACCCGGGTTCGTTCGCCTGGATCGGCTTCGCCATGCCCGACGTCGACGAACTGAGCGAAGCGTGCGACCGCCTCGGGATCAGCGACGAGATCGATGTCCACGAGATCCTCGCCCCGCACCGCCAGCCGGTGCTCAGCGTCGAGGGCAAGGTCATCCACGTCGTGCTCCGCACCGCACGGTACGTCGACCGCGACGAGAAGATCTCACTCGGTGAGCTCACCTTGCTGGTGACCGAACGAGCGGTGATCTCGATCCGCTACGGCCACGCCAGTCCGCTCTCGAAGCTGCGACACGAACTCGAGTCCGAACCCGAACTGCTGCACGCAGGACCGCCCGCCGTGCTCGTCGCCATCATCGAGCAGGTCATCGCCGACTACAGCCCGGCGTTGAACGGCTTCGAGCAGGACGTGATCGAGGTCGAACGGGACGTGTTCTCCGACGGCGGG
>JBPEWX010000461.1:0-2511 GCA_052032235.1 Ilumatobacter sp.
GAACAGTGTGCGCACCCGGTGCGCACACTGTTCACGCATTGGCCGAGTGTGCGGCCGGGGTGCGGGGCGTGCGGCCCGGGTCAGTCGGTGAAGTTCGGAGCGCGCTTCTCCATGTTGGCCATGACCGACTCGACCTGGTTCGGGGAGCCGATCTGTTCGCCGATCAGGCGGCGCTCGAGCTCGAACTGCTCGGCGGCGCTCTCGTCGAACAGGTGCTTGAACGCCGTCTTCGCACCACGCACCGCACCGGGGCTCCGACCGGCGATCTCGCGAGCGAGCGCCATCGCGTCCTCGTACGGGGTGTCGGACAGACGCGTGACGAGACCGAGGTCGTAGGCCTCGCGCCCGTCGACCATCCGTGCCGTGTAGGTGAGCTCGCGGGCGACGTCCTGGCGGACGACCTTGCTGAGCATGAACGTGCCGGTCATGTCGGGCACCAGACCCCAGTGCACCTCACGCACCGACCACTTGGTGTCGGGGTGCGCGATGCGGATGTCGGCGCCCATCGCGATCTGCAGACCGCCGCCGAGGGCGTGGCCGTGCACGGCGGCGATCACCGGCATCGGCAGCTCTTCCCACACCCAACAGACCTGCTGGCCGAGGTGCGTGATGCGACCGTCCTCCATCGCGCCGGGGTTGCCACGGTCGTTCTCGCCTCCGGCGCCGTTGCCGCCGGCCATGTCGCCGAAGATCGAGAAGTCGAGCCCGGCACAGAACGACTCGCCGTCGCCGACGAGGACGACGGCACGGACGCCGTCGGCGGTCTTGAGCGACTCGCCCGCTTCGGCGATCGCAGCGAACTGCTCGCGGTCGAGGGCGTTGCGCTTGTCGGCCCGGTTGAAGCGGACCTCGGCGATGCCGTCGTTGATGGTGACGATGACGCGATCGGACATGTGGACAGCTTGCCCCGTCGCCGTCGTCGCCGACGAACCGTCGGACGTCGCGGCCGTCAGATCCGACGCGCCCGCAGCGTGTAGCTGTGCGGGAGGCGCTCGGGTCGGTCGGCCAACCGGAACTCGCCGCCGCCGATGTCGATCATCTGGTCGCCGAGCGCCGGCCACGGCACCGAATCGTGCTCCTCGAACAGGGTGATCTCGAGGCCGTTCGACCACAGCGCGTTGAAGATCTCGGCGAGCCCATGGTTGAAGTGGACGATGTCGGGGGCCGCCAACGCACCCTCGTGGTCGACATAGGTCGACTCCTCGGAGAACGGCACACCGTCGGTCTCGAAGTACGGGTACTCCAGTGCCACGAGGCGGTCGGGGCGCGGGTCGTCCATCGCCCACAGCACCGGGTGCCCTTCCCGGATGAACAGTTCGCCGCCCGGCCGGAGCAACTGCGCCACGACGGCGGCCCAGCGCTCGACACTCGGCAGCCAGCACAGTGCGCCGATCCCGGTGAAGACGAGATCGAATTGCTCGTCCCCCAATGCCTCCGGCGCGTCGTACACGTCGGACACGACGTAGTCGACCGGCGGGCCGGCCGTCGCCGCGAGATCGCGGGCGACCTCGATCGCCGACTCGCTGAAGTCGAGCCCGGTCACGTTCGCGCCGAGGCGTGCGAGCGACATGGTGTCGGTGCCGATGTGGCACTGGAGGTGCACGACGTCGAGCCCGGCGATGTCGCCGAGGCGCGGCAGATCGAACCGCACCACATCGGACAGTCGCTTCGGGTCGGACCGGAACGCGTCGAGGGCGTACTCGTCGCTCGCCGCATGGTGCGGCACCCGCGACTCCCAGTTGGCGTGATTGATCGAGCGATAGTCGCCGTGCTCCCCCGTCATGGGCCCAGCGTCGCACGTCACACGTCCGACCCGAAGGATGTTCCACTCCGCTGCCAGACTGCGGCCATGCATCTGGGACTCTCCGCCGACGAAGTACTCACCACCACCCGCGCCGTCCGCAAGCGACTCGACTTCGAGCGGCCCGTGGAGCGAGAGGTGATCATGGAGTGCCTCGAGATCGCGCTCCAGGCGCCGACCGGCTCCAACCGCCAGGGCTGGCAGTGGGTGTTCGTCACCGACCCCGACAAGAAGAAGGCCCTGCGCGACATCTACGCCGAGCGCTTCGATGCCTACCGCAACATGCCGCGCCCGACGTACGACGACGGTGACGTACGTGGCGAGCGCGCCGAGAAGGTCGTCGACTCGGCGAGCTATCTGTCGGAGCACTTCCACGAGGCGCCGGTGCTGATGATCCCGTGCCTCGAGGGCAAGCCGGGCGATGGTGTCGCCGGGTCGGCCGGTTACTGGGGGTCACTGTTGCCGGCGGTGTGGAGTTTCATGCTGGCGCTGCGCGAGCGCGGGATCGGTTCGGCGTGGACCACGCTGCACCTGCCCAACGGTGGCGACGAACAGGCCGCCGAGATCCTCGGTATCCCGCACGACAAGTACAGCCAGGCCGGCCTGTTCCCGATCGCCTACACCCAAGGCACCGACTTCAAGCTCGCCAAGCGACTCCCCGCCGAGGAAGTCAGCCACTGGGACGAGTGGTGACGGCGGGCGACGCCTCG
>JBPEWX010000462.1:0-2035 GCA_052032235.1 Ilumatobacter sp.
GGCACTGCCATCGCCGTCGCATTCGCCCGCAACCCGATGTCGACCGCCTACGCCGCCTGGGATCTCGCCGCCGCCTCCGACGGTCGCTTCTCACTCGGCCTCGGCTCACAGATCGAGGCCCACATCACCCGCCGCTTCTCGATGCCCTGGAGTCCGCCGGTCGACCGCATGCGCGACTACGTGGCGGCGATGCGAGCGATCTTCGACGCCTGGCGCAACGGGACGAGGCTGCGGTACGAAGGCGACACCTACCGGCACACCCTGATGTCACCGGTGTTCACACCACCGCACCACGACCACGAGATCCCGATCGGTGTCGCTGCCGTCGGCCCGAAGATGACCGAACTGGCCGGCGAGTCGTGCGACTTCGCCATCCTCCACGGGATGATCCACCCGGCCTACTTCGACGACGTCACCCTGCCGGCGCTGCAGCGCGGCTTGGACGCTTCGGGGCGGGAGCGCAGCGCGGTCACCCTGTCGTGCCCGCTGTTCATGGTGATGGGCGACGACGAGGAGTCGATCGCTGCATCGACCGCCGAGACGAAGGGCCAGATCGCGTTCTACGCGTCGACGCCCGCCTACCGACGCGTGCTCGACCCGATCGGCTACGGCGAGTTGCAGCCCGAGCTGCAGCAGCTGTCGAGAGAGGGCAAGTGGCAGGAGATGAGCGGCTTGATCGACGACGACCTGCTGCACCACCTGGCGTTCGTCGGTCGCCCCGAGGACATGCCGTCGCTCGTGCGCGAGCGCTTCGACGGTCGACTCGACCGGGTCTCGTCCTACTTCGGGTGGCCCGTCGACGACCCCGACCGCCTCGGCGAGATCCTCGCCGGGTTCCATACCGAAGACGACTGAGCCGATCGACACGCAGCACAACGAAGGGAGCAGCGATGAGCCGACCGCCGACCGAGACCGAACGCCACGAGATCGAACGGGTGCTGTTCGCGTACTGCGACTTCGTCGATCGCGCCCAGGTCGACGAACTGACCGAACTGTTCACGAACGATGCGGTGATCGACTACGGCTACGACCGCCTGATCACCGGCCGCGAGCAGATCCGCAACTTGTTCCACGACCGACTCGCCCGATACCTGGGCACCAGCCATCACGCGTCGAACATCACGGTCGAGCTGACCGACGACGACGCCGCCACCGCCTCGAGCGCGGTGTACGCGTGGCATCGCCTACCGAGCGGCGACACCGCCGAGGTGTGGGGCCGCTACGACGACGAACTCGCCCACGACGGAACGTCATGGCGGCTCGCCCGTCGCACCATCCGCGCCGCCGGCTGGCAGGGCTTCGAGGTGCCCGACGGGCTGCCGGGGCCGTTCGAGCCGATCGAGCGGGGGGTCTGATCATGGACACCGAACACACGGCAGCGCAGACCGCAGCGGTGGTCCACGAGGTGATGAGCACCGCCAAGGCGACCCGGAAGTTCGACGACCGCCCGGTCGAGCGATCGGTGCTGCGCGAGATCGTCGAGGCGGCGACGTGGGCGCCGAGTCCACGCAACACGCAGCCATGGGAGTTCGTCGTCGTCGACGATCCCGAGGTCCGTCGGCCGATCGGCGATCTGCTCGAACCGCGTGCCGCCGAGGTCGAGGCCGCCATCCCCCGGCTCCGTGACCCGTCGAAGCAGAAGATGTACCAGGGAGCAGCCGATCTGATCCGCTCGCTCGGCACGGCGCCGGCGATCGTGTTCGTCTGCGGCCGCCAGCACGACTACGGCCCCGAGTTCCCGGCCCACAGCATGGTGCTGAGTGCCGCCTACACCTCGGCGCAGAACCTGCTGCTCGCCGCACGAGCACGCGGCCTGGGCGCCGCGTTCACCACCTTGCACCTCCACGCCGAACCGGAGATCCGCGAGATCCTGGCGCTCCCCGACGACGTGAGCATCGAGGTCACGATCCCGGTCGGCTGGCCGGTCTCCACCCGCTGGGGCCCGCTCCGCCGGAACCCGGTCGACACCGTCCTCCACTGGAACACCCTCCGCCCCTGACCCGACCCGACCAATGCGTGAACTGTTTGCGCACCG
>JBPEWX010000463.1:0-2477 GCA_052032235.1 Ilumatobacter sp.
GTGCCGACCGATCTCGACCGCTTCCGGGAGGTCGTGACCGAGTTCGTCGCGGCCCGCTACCCGCGACGCTCCGAAGTGGTCGACACCGATCCCGACGCCCCGGTGGCGTTGCCGATCGTCGCCGGCGCCGTCGATCCGGCGGCCGAGGCAGCGGCCGTCGAAGCATCGCGGCAGTGGCAGCGCGACCTGTTCGACGCCGGCTACGGCTGGGTCGCCGGGCCGACCGAGTTGGGCGGTGCCGGTCTGACGGCGGCCCACGTCGCGGCCGTGCGCGAGATCACGGCCGAGTACGCGTGCCCGGACGACACCCTCGTCCGAACCGGTACGCAGGTGCTCGGCCCGTCGATGTTGGCCTTCGCCAGCGATCGCATCCGTACCGAACACCTGCCGAGGATCCATCGTGGCGACGAGCTGGTCTGCCAGCTGTTCTCCGAGCCGAACGCCGGCTCCGACCTCGCCAACATCCAGACTCGCGCCGAGCGGGTCGATGGCGGATGGAAGCTCGACGGACAGAAGGTGTGGTCGTCGGGCGCGCTGCACGCCGACTCCGGCGTCTGCATCGCCCGCACCGAGCCGGGCAGCAGCCGACACAAGGGGCTGACCGCGTTCTTCGTCGACATGTCGGCACCGGGCGTCGAGATCCGGCGCATCGAGCAGATGACAGGGGGCGCCGAGTTCTGCGAGGTGTTCCTGACCGAGACGTTCGTGCCCGACGACGGCGTCGTCGGCGAGCCGGGCGCCGGCTGGCACATCGTCATCGACGCACTCATGAACGAGCGATCGTCGATCGGCAACGAACTCCTCCCGGAAGCCGCCGTCATGGATCGCCTCCTCGACCACGTCCGCGCCGGCGGCGACCGCGTCGCACGTCTCGAGGCGGCCGACGTCGCCGGCAGGCTCCAGGTGGCTCGCTGGCTCGAGCGTCGACTCGGTGAGGGCTACGGGCCGGGTGATACCCCCGGACCGGAGCTCGCGTTGACCAAGCTCGCGCTGACCGACGTGGTCGCTCGGATGGGCTCCTTGGCCGCGCTGGTGTTGGGCCCGGAACTCGTCGCCGACGGCGGACGACCGGGTACGTACGTGTGGGCCGAGTTCGTGCTCGGCGCGCCCGGGTTGCGCATCGGTGGCGGCACCGACGAGGTGCTGAAGAACGGCATCGGCGAACGGGTGCTCGGGCTCCCTCGCGAACCGGTTGCATCCAGGACCTAGCGCTTGCTCGTACACTGACACAACGGTGCGGGCGGGACGAGTGCCGCACCCGAACTGGAGGAATCAATGAGTCAGGCCACGACCTCGAAGCGCAACGGCGGTGGCAAGTCGGGTGGGCGCCGCAACGAGCTGTTGCAGGTCGCCGCGAGCGTCTTCGCTCGGAAGGGTTTCGCGAATGCGACGGTCCGCGACATCGGTGAGGAGGCCGGCATCCTGTCGGGCAGCCTGTACCACCACTTCGAGTCGAAGGACGCGATCCTCGAAGACCTCCTGAAGAACCTCTACGACGAGATGGAGGCCGGCTACCGGGAGGTCGTCGATCGTGGGTTGCCCGGCGACGAGACCGTGGTCGAGTTGATGGCGTGTGGGTACGACTACCTCGATCGACTGACCGACGCCATCAACGTGCTGAACAACGACCTCGCCTACATCGCCCACGTCGATCGGTTCGCCTTCGTGCGCGATCGCAACGCGAGTATCGAGACGACCTGGCTCGAGGCGCTCCAGCGCGGCGTCGACGACGGCAGCTTCCGCCCCGATGTCGACCAGCAGTTCGCGTACCGGATCATGATGGGGTCGCTCGTGGCCGCCGTGCGTTGGGTCGATCCGGCCGGTCCCGTCTCGGCTGCCGAACTCGGTCGGCGTGCCGCACGCTTCTTCATCGACGGCCTCCGAGCGGGCTGACGACCGATGACCGCTGCCCAGCCCGTCACGATCGTCGAGGTCGGTCCACGCGACGGCCTGCAGAGCGAGTCGACGCCGATCGCCACCGACCGCAAGGTCGAGCTGATCCGACGCCTGCACGCCGCCGGCATCGAACGGATGGAAGTGACGTCGTTCGTCCGTGCCGACCGCATTCCGCAACTCGCCGACGGCCCGGCCGTCGCCGAGCAGGTGGTCGACCTGCCCGGACTCCGCTCGATCGCGCTCGCCCCGAACCGCAAGGGTCTCGAGGCAGCGGCGGCCGCCGGCGTCGGCGAGGTCGCCGTGTTCGGCGCCGCCAGCGAGGAGTTCAGCAGGCGCAACATCAACCGAACGGTCGACGAGAGCGTCGAGATGTTCGGTGAAGTCGCACGCGAAGCGGTGCAGCTGGGGCTGCGCGTCCGTGGCTACGTCTCGACGGTGATGGGTTGTCCGTATCAGGGTGACGTCCCGTTCGCGGACGTGAAGCGGCTCGTCGCCGCGTTCTACGAGATGGGGTGCCACGAGGTGAGTGTCGCCGACACGATCGGTGTCGGCCGCCCCCATCGGGTCGCCGCCCTGTTCGA
>JBPEWX010000464.1:0-10495 GCA_052032235.1 Ilumatobacter sp.
CGTCACGGAGGAAGTTGGTGAGCTGGAACGCCAAGCCGAGTCGACGGGCGGGTTCGAACGCAGCGGTCGGGTCGGTCGGGGCCAGGATGGGCAACACCATCTCACCGACCACCGCGGCAGAGCCGTCCATGTAGGTCAGCAGATCGTCCCACGTGCGGTACTCGACGGTCGTCAGATCGGCGTGCATCGCCGCGAAGAAACGGTCGAACAGATCGATACCGAGCGAGTACTCGAGCACCGTGCGGGACGCAGCGGTGAGCACCGCGTCGTCGACCGGCGCTCCCTCGAGCGCTCGATCGAACTGCCTGCGATACCGGTCGAGTCGAGTGCGTCGGAGCTCGATCGGGTCGTTCGTGTCGACGATGTCGTCCGCGCGGCGACACAGCGCGTACAGCGCGTGCACGTGACGTCGCTGGTCGGGACCGAGGAGCTGCGCGGCCCAGTAGTAGGTCACACCGTGCCGACGATTGACCCGCCGACACTCCCGATCGGCGTGCGCGATCGTCGACGTCATCGCATCAGTCTCGCGTCACCAACGAACGGTGCGCGTGGCGATCGCGTACTGGTCGACGCGTTGCGCCGCCAGGCGGCCCGACAGCATCACCATCGGCACGCCCACTCCCGGAACCGTGGCACCACCGGTGAACGCCAGACCGGGGACCCGGTCGTCGACATTGCCCGGACGGAACGGTCCGGTCTGCCGGAACGTGTGAGCGAGCGAGAACGGTGTGCCGCGGTCGAGTCCGAGCGACCGCCAGGTGAGCGGGTCGACGAATCGTTCGACCACGACGTCGTCGACCGGGTAGCCGAAGGCCCGCAGACGGTCGCGGAGCTGTCCGGCGAGATGGCCACGCTCCGACGACCAGTCGACCTTGCCGTCGAGGTTCGGCACCGGCTCGAGCGCGAAGATCGTGCTGCACCCGTCGGGGGCGACGGTGGGGTCGGTTCGGGACGCGACCGTGACGAACGTCGACGGATCGCTCATGCGGACACCGGCGTCGAGCGCGGCGAACGCATCGTCCCACTCCCACCCGAAGTGCAGGTTGTGGTGCTCGGTCCCGTCGGGAGGCAGGCCTCGGACGCCGGCGCTCCAGACGACGCACGACGGTGCGTACCGCGCGTGACGAGCCCGCCGGGGCGCCTTGAGGTCGAGCAGGGTTCGATAGGCGACGGGGAGATCGACGTCGCACACGACGGCGTCGACTCGCACCCGTCGCTCACCGGCGATCTCGATGCCGTCGACGGCGCCGGTGTCGTCACCACGACGGAGGATGCGCGTGACCGGGGCGTCGTACAGGAACTCGACACCGCGACGCTCCAACTGGCCGGCGAGCGCATCGGCGATCGCCGACACGCCACCCCGCACCTCGTACACCCCGGCGATCGTGTCCATGTAGGTGATGACCGCGTACAACGACAGCGCCTGCTGCGGAGCGACCCCGGCGTACAACGACTGGAAGCTGAAGACGCGTTGCAGCCGCGGATCCTCCAGGAACGACGAGACCGCCTGATCGAGACGCCGGAACCCGGCCTTGCGCGCCAGCCGGGCGAGCACGCGCCACTTGCCGAGCAGGTCGCCGACACCGTCCCACTGGGTGTCGATGAAGTTCGGCATCTCGATGCGGTAGAGCTCGGTCAGCCAGTCGGCGAAGGCTTCGAAGTTGGCGGCTTCACGCCCGCCGGCGAAGTCGCGGATCTCGTCGGCCATCGCCGCTCGGCCGTGGCGGACACGGAACTCGGAGCCGTCCGCGAAGACGGCGCGATAGGCCGGGTCGAGCGGGGTCAGCGTGACCTCTCGCTCGAGGTCGGCGCCGATGGCGGCGAACGACTCGCCGACGATCCGAGGCATCGTCAACACCGTCGGTCCGAGCGCGACCCGGAACCCGTCGACCGTCTCGGTGGTCGCGCGCCCGCCCGGGTTGGCGGCCCGCTCGAACACCGTGACCTGATGTCCGGCCGCGACGAGATGCGCGGCCGCGGAGAGACCACCGAGGCCGGCACCGACGACGCCGACGCGCATCAGACGATCACCTCACACCGTCCCGCCGGCAGAGGCATCGCCTAGATCTCCCGTCGGATCACGAACTCGGCGAGCGCGGCGAGCTCGCGTTTTGGGTCGTCGTCGATGTCGAGCGACGACAACGCGTCGAGGGCGGCGACGGTGCGTTGCTCGATCGTGACCTCGAGGTCGGCGAGCGCACCGGTGTCGACGATCGTCTGCTGAGCGGCGGCCACCTCGGCGTCGGTCATGTCGGCCGCTCCGACCCGGCCGAGGACGGCCCGCTGTTCGGGGGTCGCGGCAGCGATCGCACGGGCGAGCAGCGGCGTGGGCTTGCCCTCGCGCAAGTCGCCGCCGACCGGCTTGCCGGTCGCCGTCTCGTCGCCGAACGCACCCATCACGTCGTCGCGCATCTGGAACGCGTCGCCGAGCGGCAGTCCGTAGGCGGACAACCCGGGCTCGAGTTCGGCGAAGCGATCCGGGTCGGCCAATGCGGCACCGAGGTGGAGCGGCCGTTCGATCGTGTACTTGCCCGACTTGTAGCGGCAGATGCGCTCGGCCTGGGCGACGTCGCGCACACCGCGCACCGATCCCAGCACGTCGAGTACCTGGCCGACGTTCAGTTCGATCCGCAGCTCGTTCCAGATGCTCCACGCGGCGGCGTTCGCACCGTGGAGCAATCGATCGGAGTAGACGAATGCCAGGTCGCCGATCAGGATCGCGATGCCCTCACCGAAACGACGCGACTCGCCCGACCAGCCTTCGGCGTCGTGGAGTTCGGCGAACACGGTGTGGGTCGTGGGCTGGCCGCGGCGACTCGCCGCGTCGTCCATCACGTCGTCGTGGAACAACGCGAACGCGTGCATCAGCTCGAACGCGGCACCGGCGTCGACCACGGACGGGTCGTCGGCGGCGCCCCCGGCGGCGACGAATCCCCAGTGGCAGAACGCCGGTCGGAGGCGTTTGCCTCCCGTCAGCACCAACCGTCGGATCTCGGCCATCGGCCCGGCCAGATCGGTGTCGAGCGCCGCCCACCGCTCGAGTTCGGGCGTCAGGACGTCGTCGAGACGCGCCTCGACGCGTTCGGCGATCCGGAGCAGCGAATCGGGGGCGGTCGCAGGCACGAACCCAGGCTAGAGGTGCGCCGAGCCGACGCGATCGCCGAAACCGTCGATCTACGATTCGCCGCATGCCCGACGACGAGCAGCAGGAGCGGGAGCGTCCGCCGGCCCCCGACCCCTTGGACGACTACCCCGTCGGCCCGGACGACGCCGGCAACGCCGTGATGGCGGCCTACGCCTTCGCCGTGCGGGGGTGGCGGTGGCTCGCCGACCGGGTTCGACGAAGCCGGTCGTAGCCCGCTTCAGCCACCGTCGGCGTCGAGATCGGCGATGACGTCGTCGATCCGGACGCGTGCGGCATCGATGCGGTCGCGGCACACGGCGATCAGGTCGGCGGCCCGCGCGACTCGATCGGCGAGCCGGTCGACGTCGACGTCGCTCCCTTCGAGCTCGCGCAAGATCGAGTCGAGCTCGGACAGGGCGTCGGCGTAGCCGATGTCGGGCGTGGGCGTTGCGTCGTCGGTCATGGTTCCTCGGTTCGGCTGGTGAGCGTGCCGTCGGCCAGCTCGGTGGTGATGACGGACCCTGGCGGGGCCTGCTCGACACTGCGGACGATGGCACCGTCCGCGTCGCGGGTGATGGTCCAGCCACGACGGAGCAGGTTGACCGGGTCGAGGAGTGCGAGTCGACTCGCCGCCGAGTCGAGTGATCTCCCCTCGGCGTCGAGCACCTGAGGCGGCCGCCGCACCAAGCGCTCGGCGAGGGTGGTGAGGCGCTGCTCGTGCGCGACGAGCAGACGGCTCGGTGTGGTGGCGAGTCGTTCTTCGCGCGTCGACAACCGCTCGTCGGCCCGCTCGACGGCGGCGTGGGTGCGGCGAGCGACCCGATGGGCTCGGTCGACCAGCGAGCCGGAGGCCTCGGTGACCCGCCGCTCGGCGACGGCGGTGATCGCCGCCCACGCCTGCTCGATCTGGCTGCTGAATCCGGCGACGGCGTCGATGAGCGCTCGGGCGCAGGCGGTCGGCGTCTTGTACGAGGCGTGGGCGACCTCGTCGGCGACCGACCGGTCGATCTCGTGCCCGAGCCCGGTGATGACCGGGACCGTCGAGGTGGCGATCGCCATGGCGATCGACTCGGCGTCGAAGGTCGCCAGCTCGTTGCGGGCGCCGCCGCCACGGATCACGACCACGCAGTCGACGTCGGGTCGGCGAGCGAGTGTGGTCACGGCGGCGGCGACCGATCGGTCGGCCCCGTCCCCCTGCACCCGCGTGTCGCAGACGCGGAGCTCGAACCCGTATCCGCTCGTCGTGATCTCGTGCTGGAAGTCGTGCCAGGCGGCGGTGCCGACGCTCGTGACCACGCCGACGCGCAGCGGGGCCACCGGCCACGGACGACCGCGGTTGGCGTCGTAGAGGCCGCTGGTGACGAGTCGGCGCACGACCTGGTCGCGCGCCTGGGAGAGCTCGCCGAGCGTGAACCGGGGGTCGATGCCCGCCATCTTCAGGCCGAGACGGCCGTTGGGGGCGTAGTAGTCGAGGTGGCCGTAGATACGCACCTTCATGCCGTTCGTCAGCTCGAGCCGGTTCTTCTTGAGGACCGGCGTGAGGTTGCGCTTCATGGGCGCGAACAGCGACACGTTCATGACGGCACGCCCGCGTTCGGTGTCTTCGACCAGCGCGAAGTACGTGTGCGGTCCGCTGTTGCGGAGCCCGTCGATCTCGCCCCGGACCCAGACGCCGTCGAAGAAACCTCGCCGGAGCTGTTCGTTGATCGCGTCGGCGAGTTCGCCGACCGAGTACGTGGGGTTGGCGGCGTCGTCGAGCGGTTCGTCTCCGAAGTCGAACGCTGGCTGGCTCACGGTGCTCGATTCTGGCCCGGTTCGGCCCGACGGCCAACCGGGCGGGCTCAGGCGCCGAGTCGTCGGACGTTCGGCGGCGTTGCGTCGGACGACGAGCCGTCGTCGAGTTCGGTGAACAGTTGCCCGTCGATCGGCAGGTTGCGCTCGCGGCGGACCGCATCGAGCTGCTGCAACGGCTTCTCGAGCTGACGCTTGCGTGTACCGACCAGTTCGTCGAACTGGCGGTCGAGGCGCTCGAAGCTCGACTTCACCTTGTCGAGCTGGTCGGTGTACTTCTCCCACTGGGTCGAGAACTTGCCCATCAGCGCCAGGATCTGGTCGCTGGTCTGCTCGATCATGAAGTTGTCGTACGCCTGTCGGATCACACCGAGGAAGGCGAACAGGGTCAGCGGCGAGCACATCACGACCCGTTGGCCCATCGCATCGTCGAGCAGGGTCGGGTCGTGCTCGTGGATGAAGCCGGTCAACTGCTCGTTGGGCAGGAAGAGCAGCACGTAGTCGACCGACTGCTTCGCCGACTCGTTGGCGTAGTCGCGCTTGGCGAGCTCTTTCACCCGGGCTCGCACGTCGCGCAGGAAGGCGGTGCGGTGTGCCTGACGCTCGGCCTCGGTGCCGGCGTCGAGGTAGCGGAGGTATCCCGCCATCGGGAACTTGACGTCCATGTAGAGCTCGTGGCCCTTGGGCAGCGGGAACGTGAAGTCGGGGCGACCGGTGGCACCCTCCAGCTGGGTCTGCTTGACGTAGTTCACGTTCTCGACGAAGCCGGCGAGCCGCAGCACGTCCTCGGCCATGCGCTCGCCCCACTGTCCACGCGCCGTCGACGACGCCATCGCCTCGCGCAACGCCCGCGCCGAGTCGTTCAGGGTCTGGGTGACCTCGGCGTGGCTGCGCAGCGAGGCGTCGACCTGACCGAACCGCTGGGCGCTCGACTGGGCCAGCTCGGAGACGATCCCGCCGAGCTTCGACATCTCCGCTCGCATCTCGGCCTGCACCTGCTCGAGGCGGGAGTCGATGACGTCTTTCTTGGCGCCGAGGTCGGCGGACGACTGCTCGCGCGCCTGGTTGGCGGCGGCGCTGAGCTGCTCCCGCTGCATGACGGCGGCCTGCTGCAGTGCGGCATGGACGGCCGCATCGCGCTCGGCAGCCGACGACGCCCGCATCTCGGCCAGCGCCGACGAGACGGCCTCGTGGACCAGTTGATCGACGCGGGGCTCGGGCTCGACCGGCTCGTCGGGCTCGAGGTCGGTGCGGTGGTCGGTGTGGGCCGACACGACGTGCTCGTAGCGGCGACGGGTGACCTCGACCGCCACGAAGGCGGCGACGGCTCCGACGACGGCGAGCAGCAGCAGCACGAGCAGAATGTCCATGTCCCCCATGATGACGAAGGGGTGTCACACCGTTGCGGATACCCCCTGACCAGGCGTTTCGCGCCAACGCCGGGTCTACGTCGCCGTCGCCGACCTGCGGAGACCGAGACGCCAGAGGCCGAGCGCCACCCCGCCTGCCGGGATCATGAGCAGCCAGGTGAGCAGGCGGAAGATCAGCACGCCGGCGGTGATCTGGTTGATGAACTCGTTGCCGGCGATCGCAGCGAGCAGGCCGGTGAGCGCCAGCTCGGTCACACCGGCACCGCCGGGCATGATCGGCACGATCGTGAGGCCACGCTGGATCGCCCAGACGGCGAAGATCGCCTCCCACGAGATCGCCGACTCGGGCACGTCCATGAACCGCAGACACATCACCAGCAGCGCCACGCGGGCCACCGACACGAACACGCCGGAGGCGATCGCCCGCCCCCACCGCCCACGCAGCAACTCGATCGACTGCGCCCGCTGGTCGACCAGCCAGTTCGCGATCGGGGATCCCTCACGGCTGCGGCCCACGAGCCGGACCGTGACCCGCCAGAATCGGTCGAGAACCCGACCGAACCAGTGGGTGCGGCGTTCGGACACGATGACGAAGATCATCAACCCGACGAAGACGCCGACGATGATCAGCCCGGAGATCAGGATCGACATGATCGTCCCGAGCGGGATCTCGGCCGCCGCCAGACCGATCGCGGCGACGACCGGGAAGAGCAGCTTCATGCCGATGTTGATGATGCCGCTCGCCGCCACGGCGGTGCCGGCGGTGTTGCTGTCGTATCCCCACGACACGAACATCTTGTAGCGAACCGGCATGTCGGACGGTCCGGGCACGATCGACGCCACGGCGACCGGGCCCATCCAGGCCAGGGCGCCACGTCGGGCCGGGAGCCCCTCGACGACCGACGCCGTCAGCAACGACTCCGCCCACACCATGATCACGGTGCCCGACAGCAGGGCGATGATCTCGGCGTCGTCGAGCGAGCGGACCGAGTCGACCACCTCGTTCCAGTCGAGGTCGTCGAATGCCCAGACGAGGAGCGCTCCGGCGATGCCGAGGCCGATCGCCATGAGCAACGCGCGGCCGCCGACACTGCGCACCAGCGCCCACCGTGAGCGTGCATCGACCTCGACGTCGAGTTCGTCGTCCGGCCCGCTCATGCGGCGCTCAACCTAGTCGGAACAGGTGACGCACGCCCGCGTGCGCGGTGCGGTTCAGGACCAGGGGCGAGAGGCGTGCGCCATGCGGTCGCGCTGCCACCAACGCCCGCTGAACTTCCACGCCAACGTGCGATCGACCTCGGCCGGCGCCGCGGCCATCGGCTTCGGCCACAGCGCCTCGACCGCCGCCATGACGGCGGCGGCTTCTTCGGGCGTCGGGGCCGGCGAGATCGTCGGATCGCTCACGCCGGGCACACTACGCGAACCGTCACGAACCGAGCCAGCCGGTCAGGCCGACACGACGTACGTATCGGCCACCTTGTCGTGCCACGTCTGCTTCTGACCGTCCCAGATCATCCAGAGGTAGCCGAGATAGAAGATGTTGGCGCTGATGAACGCTGCGAACAACGATCGACCGATCGCCTTGCCCCAACCGGGGGCGGCACCGTTGTCGGTGCGGACGACCTTGATGCCGACGATCTTGCGCCCCCAGGTCTGCCCCGTCCGGGCCAGGGCTCGCAGGTAGACGACGATCACGACGACGAACCCGACGAGCAAGAGCAGCGAGCCGATGACGATCGGCGTCGTCTCCTCGCGCCCGTTGCACACGATCTCGTCGGTGAACGGATCGGAGTAGCAGTCGTCGAGGCCGATGGCCAGCAGGACGAAGAACGCGATCATGAACGGCACGAACAGCAGCCCGTAGAGGATGCTGTCGAGCAGGTAGCCGCCGAAGCGAGCCCAGAACCCGGCGAACTGGTGGCCGCCCGTGCCGCCGGGCGCGGGTGCATATCCGGGAGGCGGGGCAGCGGGATAGCCGGCGGGCGGCGCACCATAGGCCGGTGGCGCGGGTGGTACCGGCGCACTCGGCGGGGGTGGTGGCGGCGTCGGTGCGCCCGGCGGCGGCGGAGGCGGCGTGCCGCCCGGCGGCGGCGGAGGAACAGTGCTCACGGCGACAGGTTGGCAGACCCGCCGCGACGGGGCGAGTGATTTCGGCTGTTCAGCCGGACGATCAGAGCGGCACGTTGCCGTGCTTGCGCTGCGGCAGCTCCTCACGCTTCGACCGCAGGACCCGGAAGCCGGCGATCACCTTCCGGCGCGTCTCGGCCGGCTGGATCACGTCGTCGACGAAGCCACGTTCGGCTGCCGCGTACGGGTTGGCGTAGCGCTCCGTGTACTCCTCGACCAGTTCGGCCCGGCGCGACGCCGGGTCGGCGGCCTGCTGGAGCTCGCGTCGGTACACGATCTCGACCGCGCCCTGCGGACCCATCACGGCGAGTTCGGCGGACGGCCACGCGAACGACAGGTCGGAGCCGATCGACTTGGAGTCCATCACGACGTAGGCACCGCCGTACGCCTTGCGGGTGATCACCGAGATGCGCGGCACGGAGGCTTCGCAGTAGGCGTAGAGGAGCTTGGCGCCGTGGCGGATGATGCCGCCGTACTCCTGGTCGACGCCGGGCAGGAAGCCGGGCACGTCGACGAAGGTGAGCAGCGGGATGTTGAACGCGTCACAGGTGCGGACGAAACGGGCGGCCTTCTCGGCCGACTCGATGTCGAGCACGCCGGCGAGCACCATCGGCTGGTTGCCGACCACGCCGACCGGGTGGCCGTCGACCCGGGCGAACCCGCACACGATCGACTTCGCCCAGTGCGGGAAGTACTCGAAGAACTCGCCGTCGTCGACGACCGACCGCACGACCTCGAGCATGTCGTACGGCAGGTTCGGGCTGTCGGGCAGGATCGTGTCGAGTTCGGGGCAGAGACGCTCCGGATCGTCGCCGAGGTCGTCGACCGGCGGCTCTTCCAGGTTGTTCGCCGGCAGGTACGACAGCAGGAACCGGACGTCGTCGAGGCAGGCCTTCTCGTCGTCGGACACGAAGGTCGCGACGCCCGACTTGGTGGCGTGCGACATCGCACCGCCGAGCTCTTCGAGGGTCACCTCTTCACCGGTGACGGTCTTGACGACGTCGGGGCCGGTGATGAACATGTGCGACGACTCTCGCACCATGAAGATGAAGTCGGTCATGGCCGGGCTGTACACGGCGCCACCGGCACACGGGCCGAGGATGACCGAGATCTGCGGGACGACGCCCGACGACTGCACGTTGCGGCGGAAGATGCCGCCGTAGCTCGCGAGGCTGACGACGCCTTCCTGGATGCGGGCACCGGCGCCGTCGTTGAGGCCGACCACGGGCGCACCGGTCTTGAGGGCGAGATCCATCAACTTGTGGATCTTCTCGGCGAACACCTCGCCGAGTGCCCCACCGAACACGGTGAAGTCCTGACTGAACACGAACACCTTGCGACCGTCGACCGTGCCCCAACCGGTGATGACACCGTCGGTGTAGGGCCGCTCGCCGAGACCGGCGTCGTGCGCCCGGTGCCGAGCCAGCAGGTCGAGCTCGTGGAAGCTGCCGTCGTCGAGGAAGTACTCGATCCGCTCACGGGCGAGCATCTTGCCCTTGCCGTGCTGCCGCTCGACGGCGCGCTCGGAACCTGCGTGGTACGCCTCCTCACGGCGGCGCTGCAGATCGTCGATCTTCTCCTGCATCGAAGTCACGTCGTGCACGCTACTGCGCGAGCATCGCCGGGAAAGAAGACGCAGCGGGCGTCAGAGCGCGGCGAGCAGGGCCTCGAAGCCCCGTCGATGGGCCGACGTCTCGCCCACCGACGACTGACGGGTGGTGCCCTCGACGAGGATCGACGGCAGCCCGAGCGTCTTGTACGTCCACGTCTCGCCCCCACCGTGTTGCGCGATCGGGGGTTCGAACGCGAGACCGGCGGCGTCGGCCCACGCCCGCGCCAGCGGTTGTGCCCGTGGATCGACGGCCGACACGTACTCGTAGGGCTGGTGGATCCACACCGTGATCGTCGGCCGCAGACGCTCGACCAGCGCCATGAGCGCCTGGGTCTCGGGTTCGCTGGCCGCCTTCGGGCCACCGTCGACGCTCGTCCACCACCACGGGAAGTTGCGGTTCAGGTCGACGTCGCGAGCGTTGTTCCGGCTCCCCCGGGCCCAACCGTCGGGGTTGGCGACCGGGACGACGTA
>JBPEWX010000465.1:0-5670 GCA_052032235.1 Ilumatobacter sp.
GATCCGACACCTTTCGTCGTCAGGGCGTGCGGAACGAGTCGGAGACCTCGGTGGGGATGCCGTGCGCGTCGACGGTCACGGTGACGGTGCCGTCGGCACGGGTGACCTCGTAGGTGTGTTCGCCGGTCCGGCGGTACGTGGCCGCCGCCGGCACGATGCCGAGGGTGTCGACGTCGATGTCGAGCACGACCGTCGGGGCTTCCTGGCCGACGCCGAGTGCGAGCCGACGGATCGGGCCCGCGTGGCTGAAGGGCGTGACCGCCATGGCGACGTCGATGCCGCCGTCGAGGTCGACGCGGTGGGCGCCGTTCATCTCGCCCCAACGCCCGTGCCCGTCGGTGCCCAGCCACAGGTCGGGTTCGGCGAGGTCGCGGAACAGGAGGAACTGGCGCACCTGCCACAGCGGGGAGAGACGGACGACGTACTGGACGTCGTGACTGCCCACCTGACCGGTCGCCGTCCACGCCTCGTTGTCCCACACGAGCGTGAACGATTCCTCGTGTGCACCGTCCCAGGTCTGCCAGCGCGTGGTGTAGCCGTCGGCGGGGATGGGCTCGTGGAGCGGATTCACCGTTCCAGTGTGCCTGGACGGGGCCGGTACGGTGCGGGTGTGAAACCGCTCGAAGAGGCCCAGACGTTCGTGCTGTCGCAATGCCCGCCCCGCGACCCGGTCACCGTCGACTTCGTCGACGCCGAGGGCCTCGTCCTCGCCGACGACGTCGTCGCCGCCGAACAGGTGCCGCCGTTCGACAACACCGCGGTCGACGGGTACGCCGTGGTTGCCGCCGATCTGGCGACCGCCGCCGACGCACCGGTCGAACTGCCGGTGGTCGACGAGATCCCGGCCGGAGCCCACAGCACCCGTGTCCTGCAGCGCGGTGAGGCGATCCGCATCATGACCGGCGCCCCGATGCCGGCCGGCGCCGACGCCGTGGTCATGGTCGAGGACACCGAACGGGTCGGCGACGACCGGGTCCGCATCTCGGCGTCGGTCGACGCGGGTGCGGCGGTCCGTCGTGCCGGTGACGACGTGCAGCCCGGTGACCTGCTGTTCGAAGCGGGCACCGTCGTCACGCCCGCGATCGTCGGCGTGTTGGCCTCGATCAACGCACGCCGGGTCCACGTCCACCCCCGGTTGAAGGTCGCCGTGCTCTCGACCGGCGACGAACTCGTCGAGGACGGGCGCGAGCTGCAGCCGGGCGAGATCCGCGAGAGCAATCGCCGGATGCTCGCCGGCATGCTGCGCGAGACCGGCTGCGAGGTCGTCGACGTCGGCATCGTCCGGGACGACGAGGACGCGCTCGAGTCGGTGCTCCTGAACGCCGCTGCGTCGTGCGACGCGATCGTCACGAGTGGCGGGGTCAGCATGGGTGACTACGACGTGGTCAAGGCCGTCCTCGGCCGGATCGCCGACATGACGTGGATGCAGATCGCGATCAAGCCCGCCAAGCCGTTCGCCTTCGGCACGCTCGACGGCACCCCGATCTTCGGGCTGCCGGGCAACCCGGTGAGCTCGATCGTGAGTTTCGAGATGCTCGCCCGACCTGCGCTCCGCCGGATGATGGGGCACCGACGTCTCGCGCGGCCGAGTCTGGTCGCCGTGGCCGACGAAGGGCTGCCCCGCCGTCCCGACGGCAAGGTCCACCTGGTGCGGGTGACGGCCGAGTTCGCCGACGACGGCCGGTGTCACGTCCGGTCGGCCCGTGCCCAGGGCAGTCACCAGCTCGCCGCCACGGCGCTGTCGAACGCGATCGCCGTGGTCCCCGACGGCGACGGCATCCCCGACGGCGCCGACGTCGCCGTCGTCATGCTCCAGGGTTGACGATCGCCGGTACCCGACACGGACGGATCGGACCCGGTCTGACCCCATCCCTACGGTGAATCGCCCGTAGGCTGGTCACATGGGAGCCGGGGAAGCTCGTGATCTGGTCGATCCGTACGGTCGCGTGGTGCGCGATCTGCGTATCGCGGTCACCGACCGGTGCAACTTCCGCTGCACGTACTGCATGCCCGAGGAGGGCATGGAGTGGATGCCGCGCTCCGAGATCCTGACGTTCGAGGAGATCACACGCGTCGCTCGCATCTGCGTCGAGCGGTACGGCTTCACCGGGATCAGGCTGACGGGTGGTGAGCCCACGATCCGCGCCCACTTCAGCCGACTGGTGACCCAGCTCGCCGGGCTCGGCATCGACGTGGCGATGACCACCAATGCGGCAACGTTGCGGAACTCGGCGCACGATCTGCGTGCGGCCGGACTGAACCGCATCAACATCAGCCTCGACACCCTCGATCGCGAGAAGTTCGAACGGATGACACGGCGCGACGAGCTCGACAACGTGCTCGCCGGCGTCGACGCAGCGATCGACGCCGGCTTCGACCCGGTGAAGATCAACGCCGTGATCGAGCGCGGGGTCAACGACGACGAGCTCGTCGATCTGGCCCGTTACGGGCGCGACACGGGTGTCGAGGTGCGGTTCATCGAGTTCATGCCGCTCGACGCCACCGACGAGTGGCAGCGGTCGAAGGTCGTCGGACAGGACGAGATCGTGGCCCGACTCTCCGAAGTGTGGGAGCTCGAGCAGGTCCCGGCCCGTGGTGCGGCACCGGCCGACCGGTGGCGGTACACCGACGGCGGGGGACTGGTCGGGGTGATCCCGACCGTCACGAAGCCGTTCTGCGGCGACTGCGACCGGGTCCGGCTCACCGCCGACGGCCAGCTCCGTACGTGCTTGTTCTCGACCGACGAGTTCGATCTCCGGGCCGCCCTGCGCGCCGGCGAGACCGACGAGCAGATCGCCGCCCGTATCGAGGCGGCCGTCGGCACGAAGTGGGCCGGTCATCAGATCAACCAGGTCAATTTCATCCGTCCGAAGCGGAACATGAGCCAGATCGGCGGCTGACCCGGGCGAGGGAGGCGGCACCTCGAACGCCCCACGAACTACGCTCGTGGCCGCATGAGTGACGCCCCGAACGACCTCGAGTTCACCCACCTCGACCCGCTCGGTCACGCCCGGATGGTCGACGTGACGCCGAAAGAGCCGACGCACCGCCGCGCGGTCGCACGGTGCAAGGTGTTCATGAAGCCGGAGACGACGGTGGCGATCGCCAACCGCGAGGTGAAGAAGGGCGACGTGCTGGCCGTGGCCCGGGTGGCCGGCATCCAGGCGGCCAAGCGAACCGCCGATCTGATCCCGCTGTGTCACCCACTCCTCGTCGGTGCGGTCTCGATCAGCTTCGACATCGGCGACGACCACGTCGCCGTCGAGACGTTCGTCGACACCGTCGACCGGACCGGGGTCGAGATGGAGGCGCTCCACGCCTGCGCCACGGCAGCGCTCACGATCTACGACATGTGCAAGTCGGCCGATCGGGCGATGACGATCGGCGAGCTCGCCCTCTGGGAGAAGACCGGTGGCCGGTCGGGCACCTATCGCCGGGTCGAGGACTGACCGCGCGTAGGCTGTCGCACATGTCCCGAGCGACACCTGGCCCGAACCGGGTGAACCACAGATGGACGTCAGATGACGAATCGGCCCCCATGCGTTGCCGTCGCTGTTACAAATGTCGTAGAATCGTAATGAAACGCCGTTCTCGTGTCCGCAGCGTTGCGGACCGGAACCCATCGAACGCTCCCGCCGAACGACCCTGAAGGAACCTCTCACATGGGCGAACTCGTCCTCCTGGTGATCGCCGCCGCTTGGGCGGCCGTGCTGATCCCGCCGCTGCTCCGCAATCGCATCGAGAACCGACCGAACTCGTCGGTCACCGATTTCCGTCGCCAGCTGAACAAGCTGCAGAGCACCGTGCCCAGTCGGGCGGGTGCCCCGATGCGTGGCATGGCCCGTCCGCTCGCCCAGTCGCCGCTCCAGCGCCCCGCCGCCGGTGGTCGCCCGGGGCAGCAGCCGGCCCAGCTCCGCCGTGGCGCCGGCGGCCGCAGCCACGGAGCCCGCTCGGGCGGCCAGGTCCGCGAGCGCGAGCAGGCGCCGCGCCAGCGCACCCACGGCGACCCGACCGGTGGTCAGCGCCGTCCGCAGTACCGCGACGAGCAGCCCCGTCAGCGCAGCCACGGTCGGAGCCACGGCGACCCGACCGGTGGTCAGCGTCGTCCGCAGTACCGAGACGAGCGTCGTCCGGCCGCCTCGAACGATCTGATCCGACGTCGTCGTTCGAACGTGCTCTTCATGCTCGTCGTGACCGTCGCCGCCACGTTGTTCCTCGCCGCCACCACACAGTCGGCCGTGATGCTGTACGTGTTCGCCGCTGCGTTCCTCGCCCTGTGCGCGTATGCGTACATGCTGTCGCAGGCCCGCCAGCGCGAGACGAGCTCGTGGCCGAGCGACTGGATGCAGCACTGAGATCCCGGCTCATCGAGCCGGACCGGGCGATGTATCCGCCCACGGCGCCGCTACACTGCGGCCGTCACTCACGGGGCTGTAGCTCAGTTGGCAGAGCGCTTCGTTCGCAATGAAGAGGTCAGGGGTTCAATTCCCCTCAGCTCCACCAGAACCGTGAAGAAACCCCGGGTCGACCGACCTGGGGTTTCTTGCTGTTCTGCCTCGGCACCGCTCCGAACACGGTGATCGTCGGCCGACCTCACCGCCCCGAGCGTGACCCCGATCGCGCCGGAGCGGGTGGACCGGCGAGCGGCGTGGTCGCCCGTCGTCAGGGCCGCTGTCGGAACCACCAGGCCACGGCCTCGCCACGACCACGAACCTGCAGCTTGCGATAGATCGCCGCCGCATGGTGCATCACCGTCTTGGGGCGGATCCCGAGCGCCGCTGCGACGTCCTTGTTCGTCCCGCCGTTCGCGAGTTCTCGGAGCACGTCGAGCTCGCGCGCGGTCAGGGCAGAGGCAGCGGCCGGCGGATCGGTCTCGCCGACTCGTGCTCGCTCGTTCCGGAACGTCGCGCTGACGTCGTCCGCGAACGCCATGGTCCGATCGAACGACATCATCGTGCCCGTGGCGAACGCCGCCCTGACCGCCGGATCGGCCGAGCCGCGACCGGCTTCGATCGAGGCTCGCAGCCGTCGGACCAGGTCGAGCGGGAGGCTCGACTCGAACGCGTCGAGCTGGGCTTCGAGGATGCCGAGCAGCGTTGCAGCCGCCTCGTCCGCTCCTCGCGCCGACGCGAGCGTCGCCATGGCCGACAGGGGCGGGCAGGTGTACCAGGTCCACGTGCCGGCGCGTCGGGCGATCAGGAGTGATTCGTCGATCAACTCGAGGCCTTGTTCGACGTCGCCTGCGGCGAGCGCCTCGGACGCAGCGGCCGGAACCACCCAGGTGAGGGTGCGTGTGTCGTGGTGTCGTCGTGCGAGGCCGGCGAGCTCGACGAGCGAGGGCACGACGAGGTCGGCGGTGTGGCCCGGTGGCAGGGTGCGCAGGAGACCCGCTGCGGCGACCATCCCCGGCTCGTCGCCGACCTGACGGGCACGCGCGAGCGCTGCACTGCCCCAGGCGACGGCGGCGGACAGGTCGCCGTCCTGGTGGGCGAGCATTCCCGACCAGACCTCGAACCGGACCACGCTGCGGTGGTCACCGAGCTCGGCGGCGATCGAGCGACCGCGGTCAGCGAGTTCGAGGACCCCCGATCGGTCGGCGAGCGCCCGACCGGGCCGGACCCCAAGTGCCAGCAGACGGACCGCATCGCCCGGTTCGACGTCGGGGACGCA
>JBPEWX010000466.1:0-2009 GCA_052032235.1 Ilumatobacter sp.
CGGCACCTTCCACGCGCACGAGCACCATCACGACGAGGTGCATCACGAGCATGCGCACACCAGCGACGTGCATCACCAGCACGAGCACTGACGGTGGGTCGGCCGACGGCGTTCAGCCCAGCGGTTCGGGCAGGTCGGTGACGACGCCGGCAGAACGGGTCGGGACCCGGAGGATGACGACGGTCCCGATCACACCGGCACCGATGACGACGCCGCGGATCAGCCAACTGTCGAGCAGGAACGAACTGATCGCGATCGCCGTCGCCATCATCGCGATCGCGGTCACCTTGGCCTTCATCGGCATGCCGAGCCCCGCTCGGTAGGCCTGTACGGCGGGCCCGACCTTGGGCAACGAGAGCACCCACGCCTCGAGTCGCGGGCTCGACTTGGAGAAGGCGGCGGCAGCGGCAACCATGAACCCGGTCGTGGGCAGACCCGGCACCACCACGCCGATCAGTCCCAACCCGACGCACACCAGCCCGAGCGTCGCCCAGGCGAGGCGAGCCGTGCGCGACCGAACGACCTGGTCGGAGACCAGCGCCGGTCCGGCTCGCTCGAGCGAGCCCTGGGGTGTGCCGGACGACATCGCCGTCATCGTACGGGTGGCCTTCCGGACTGTCGACCGGACCTTGGTCCCGTTACGCCGACCTAGGTTTCGGTTCGACGACGGGCGGGCACCGCGCCGTCGACGCGACCGAACGGAGATCCACCATGACGACACGCACCGAAACCGACACGCTCGGCGAGGTCGAGGTGCCCGACGAGCGGTACTGGGGCGCACAGACCCAACGCAGCCTCCAGAACTTCGACATCGGTGGGCAGACGATGCCGCGCGAGATCATCATGGCGTTCGCCCAACTGAAGAAGGCAGCGGCGCTCGTCAACGCCGAACTCACCGACTTCCCGGCCGAGAAGGCGGACGCGATCGCCGCTGCGTGCGACGAGATCCTCGCCGGCGACCACGACGACGAGTTCCCCCTCGTCGTCTGGCAGACCGGCTCGGGCACCCAGAGCAACATGAACGTCAACGAGGTGGTCGCCAACCGGGCCACCGAGCTGATCGGCGGTGACTTCCGGGCCGACAAGTTGGTGAAGGCGAACGACGACGTCAACAAGAGCCAGAGCTCGAACGACACCTTCCCGACCGCGATGCACATCGCGGTGTACGACGCGATCGTGTCGCGGATGTTGCCGAACGTCCGCCTCCTCCACGACACGCTCGCCGCCAAGTCGGAGGCGTTCATGAGCGTCGTGAAGACGGGTCGGACACACCTCATGGACGCCACCCCGGTCACCCTCGGCCAGGAGTTCAGCGGCTACGCGATGCAGCTGCAGCGCGGCATGGAGGCGATCGACGACAGCCTCGTGCGAGTCCGCGAGCTGGCTCTCGGCGGCACCGCCGTCGGCACCGGTCTCAACACCCCCGAGGGCTACGACGTGGCCGTCGCCGCCAAGATCGCCGAGCTGACCGGCCATCCGTTCGTCACGGCGGAGAACAAGTTCGAGAGCCTCAGTGCCCACGACGCGATGGTCGAGATCAGCGGCGCGCTGAAGCGGTTGGCCGTGAGCCTGATGCACATCGCCAACAACATCCGGATGCTGGCGAGCGGCCCTCGCACGGCGATCGGCGAGGTCGTGCTGCCCGCCAACGAACCGGGCAGCTCGATCATGCCGGGCAAGGTCAACCCGACCCAGTGCGAGGCGCTCACGATGGTGAGTGCTCAAGTGATCGGCAACGACACGGCGGTGAGCGTCGCCGGCACGCACGGTCACTTCCAGCTCAACGTGTTCAAGCCGGTGATGGCCGCCAACGTGCTCCACAGCATCCGGCTGATCGGTGACGCCTGCAAGAGCTTCAACGACCACTGCGCCGTCGGCATCGAACCGAACCGGGCCCGCATCGACGAGCTGCTCGGACAGAGCCTGATGCTGGTCACTGCCTTGAACACCAAGATCGGCTACTACGCCGCGGCCGAGATCGCCCAGGCGGCGCACGCCAACGGGACGAC
>JBPEWX010000467.1:0-3124 GCA_052032235.1 Ilumatobacter sp.
CACCGCACGCGAAGCAGCGTCAGCGTTCGATCCCGGCACCGGGCCGAGCCGTGTCGTCGTGCGGACGGTGCCGAATCGAGGACGGAACTTCGCGCCGCTGCTCGTCGAGTTCGGTGACGAGGTCCTGCAACACGAGTTCGTGCTGCATCTGCACACGAAGAAGTCGCTGTACACCGGGAGCGAGGCCGCCGAGTGGCGCGACCACCTCGTCGACCATCTGGTGCCGAACCACGCCGGTGTCGCTGCGATCCTCAGCCGCTTCGTCGACGACGACCGACTCGGTGTCGTGCAGGCGCCGGCGTACCCGGGGCTGCCCGTGTGGGCCAACCACTGGCTCGCGAACGCCGGTCGCGGCCGTCAGCTGCTCGAACGAATGGGCCTCGACCCCGCGCTGGGCCGCGGGTACGTCGACTACCCGGTCGGCGGCATGTTCTGGGCGCGCACTGCAGCGCTCCGGCCCCTGTACGACCTCGGCCTGACGCTCGACGACTTCGAACCGGAAGCCGGCCAGACCGACCGGACGTTGGCGCACACGCTCGAGCGGTTGGTGACGTGGTCGGCGGTGGCCGCAGGGTTCGGATACGTCGAGTTCGAGCCGTCCACGGGGACGTGGCGCGTCGACTGGACGACACGGTCGGCCGACCGGATCTGCCGCGTCGGTCGGGCCGAGCTCGCCGACGCCGTCACCGGAGCCGACCTCGTCACGGTCGACCTGTTCGACACCCTCCTCCTGCGTCCGGCACTCGACGCCGAGGCGTTGCGGGCCACCGCCGCTGCAGACGTCGGCGACGACGGTGCCGACCTGCTCGCTCGTCGGATCGAGGCGGAAGTCGAGGCCCGGGGGCAGGGGCTCGGCGACAGCACGCTCGACGAGATCTATGCGGTCGCAGCCGAACGTTGGCCCGCCGACACCGAGGCCTTCGACCGGCTGCGGTCGGCCGAGATCGACCTCGAACGGCGGACGATCGTGGCGCGCCGCTGGCTCGTCGACGCGCTTGCCGAGCTGAAGTCGGACGGGCAGCGGTTCGTGCTCGTCACCGACACCTTCTTCGATCGGAGCGTCGTCGAGGAGCTGGTCGCAGCGGTCGGTGCCGCCGACCTGTTCGACGACATCGTGGTGTCGAACGAGGTGCGGGCACGCAAGGACACCGGTGACGTGTGGGATGTCCTGTCCCGACGCGAGCGCCCGGAGCGTTGGGTGCACGTCGGCGACAACGAGTTCTCCGACATCCAGCAGGCCGCGGACCGGGGGATCGGAACGCTGTATCTCCCGCATGCCGGCGCCATTGCATCGGCAGCCGGTTTCGACCTCGGTGCGGTCGCTGCACCAGTGCGACGGGCGACGTCGGTCGTCGCCGGAGCCGGCATCGCCGCGATGATGAGCGAGCGCCCTGAACGCGACCACGCCCGGACACCGGACGAGTTCGGCTACGGCGTCGTCGGTCCGCTGATGGTCGCCTTCGTGTCGTGGATCCGTCGACGCGCGCTGGCCGATGGCGTCGACCGGCTGCTGTTCGTCGCGCGTGACGGCTACCTGCCGATGAGGATCATGCAACAGCTCGACCGGGTCGATCCGGATCGCCGGGTGCCCGGCACGTACTTCCTCACGTCGCGTCGCGCCGCCCTGCGCGTGGCGCTCGGCGGTGCCGCGCCCGACATGGCGGTCGACGCCGCGCTCGCCGCCGGATGGTACGGCGGCAGCGTCTCGTCGTTCTTCGACGCCCGGTTCGGCTGGACACCGTCGCCCGAGGTGTTGGGCGATGTGGCCGACCGGGTCGTCGACCTGCCGAGGGACGAGGCCATGCTGCGTGACGTCGTCGCGTCGGTGACGGACGAACTCGTTGCTCTCGGACGTCGGGAGCGGGCGGCCTTCGACCGGTACGTCACGACGCTCGGGCTCGAGCCGAGCGGTCACCACGGCCTGGTCGACCTCGGGTACTCCGGCACCACACAGCGGCTGTTGGCCGGAGCACTGCCCGGTCGGGTGTCGGGGTACTACTCGGTCCTCACCCCGGACGGGAGCGCGACACCGGCAACCTCGGCGTGCTTCGGGGACGACGTGGTCTGGGACGACGCGAACCTGATCCTGAACCATCAGCGCATCTTCGAGCTGGTGTGTGCGGCACCGCACGGTCAGGTCGCCGGGCTCACCGGTGACGGAACCAGCGTCGGCGTGATGATCGACACCCGCGCCCAAGTCGACGCCGCCGAGCGGCAGGTCGTGGCTCGTGTGCAGGCGGCCGCCGCTCGATACTGCACCGACCTCGTCGAGCGTCACGGCGCCGATCTCGTCGCGGGACCGCTCGACGAGCCGGCGGTGATGCGTGCGATCGAACGAGCGACCGAGATCATGCTGCCGTCGTTCGAGGCGGTCTTCGCCGGACTCCACCTCGACGACGACTACAGCGGCATCCCCCGTCTGCCGATCGAGGTCGACTGACCCGTGGACGAACGTCGAGCCGTCGGCCGGGTTGCGTCGTCCGCGAGTGACGACGCGGCCGTGCTCGTCGTGATCGTCACGGTGCGCCCACCCGACGGGGTGCTCGAACTGTGTGTGCGCACCCTGCTCGACACCGACCCCGGAGCAGTCGCGCCCTTCGAGGTACTCGTCGTCGACAACGGCGGGACGGCGTCGGCGCGACTGGCCGGCGCCGGCATCACCGAGGTCGCCGTCGTCGAGACCGGCGCCAACATCGGCTTCGGCGCAGCGGCGAACGTCGGGTTCGACGAGGCCGTCCGACGCCACGTCGAGACGGTCGTCGTCATGCACGACGACGTCGTCGTCCGTCCGGGCTGGCTCGCGCCGCTGGTGGCCGCGATCGAGTCGGGCCGGGTCGGGGTCGCGCAGCCGTTGATCGTCCGACACGCCACCGCGACGCCCGAGGTCGCGAGCGCCGGTCGCGCCGCCGACCCGAACGGGGCGGTCGTCGACCTCGGAGCCGCACGGTCACCCGATGAGTTCGCCGGGCACGACACCTCGGTCGTCCCCGCCGCCAACGGTGCCGCGGCTGCGTATTCCACTGCGTTCGTGCGCGATGTCGGAGGTTTCGACGAACGGTTCTTCCTCCGGTACGACGATCTCGACCTGGGGCGACGGGGCGCCGCCGCCGGCTGGACGTCGCTC
>JBPEWX010000468.1:0-3030 GCA_052032235.1 Ilumatobacter sp.
TGCCGGGCGTGGGGCCCGCCACGGCTGCAGCGATCGTCGACGACCGAGAGCGCAACGGCCCCTTCGTCACGGTGGACGACCTCGAGCGGGTGCCCGGCGTCGGCCCCGCCAAGTTGGCCGCGCTGAGCGATCTGGTGACGGTGTGAGATCGCGGTTCGTGCCCGGGGTCGGGCGTGGCGCCCGGGTCAGACGACGAGCGACTGGCCGACCACCTGGGCCGAGACCAGCAGGGCGATCGAGACGCCGACCGCGACGGCGAGCGTCAGGTACATCAGCTCGCGGGTGTAATCGCCCCACGACGCGATCGGTCGGCGGGTGGCCCGCCAGGCGGCGACGAACCCGAGCAGCAGCCAGAACGGCACGCTGGCGAGGATCGCCAAGGGGTAGACCGACTCGTCGCCGAACGGGGCGCCTGCGACGAGCAGTCCCGGCGCTGCGATCGCTCCGGCGAACAGCCCGACCAGGCCCGACGTGCGACCGTCGAACAAGCCGAGCGCGAGCAGCGAGATGGCACCGAACACGATCATCGGGATGGTGCCGAACAGCGGTCCGAGCGTACGGATCCGCTTCTTGTACCACCGGGGTCCGGCGGTGAGCGGCGCCGTGCGGACGTCGTCGGCGGTCGGTCGGGGGCTCATCGTGTCGATCCGCTCAGCCTATGGCGGTTTGTGGGCTGCGTGGCGCCATCCGGTCCCGGACCGGGGCATCGTCGGACTCGCCGTCGTGGCCGCGCTGGCGGTCCGAACCGGGGGTTCGGCGGGAACATGGGCTGCCGCGTCGATCGCGGCGGTCCTTCTTCTGCCCGCTCGGACGCCGGACGACGACGGGCCGGTACGACCGATCGAACCGCTCGCCGGGTCCGGTCGGTTCGCTCGCGCCGGTCGACCGTGCTCCGCCGTCGTCGTCCGGTCGGTGGTCGTCGTGACCGCCTGTGTGCTCCTGGCCGGGTGGCGGGCGGACGACGCCTGGACCGGACTCCGACCCGACGTGCTCGGTCCGTTCGACGGCTGGGGCCTGATCGTCGACGACCCGCAGCCGTACGCCGGCTCGACCCGGGTCATCGTCGAGCTCGACGGGGAGCGCTTCGAATCGTGGCACCGCGGTCGTGCCGCACAGATCAGGACGGCCTCGTGGCGGGCAGGGGAGTGGGTGCGAATGGTCGGCGACCGAACCGCGCTCGATCGGGAACGGAGCCGCCGCGTGGCTTGGCAGCACGTCGTCGGCACGTTCGAACTCGGCTGGGCGAGCGATGTGGTCACGGGGCGCCCGATCGACCGGGCCTCGAACCGGGTGCGTGCCGCGATCGAGCGCGGCGGCGCGCTCCTCCCCGGCGACGACGGTGCCTTGTTCCGCGGCCTCGTCGTGGGGGACGACCGCGATCAGCCACGCGAGATGATCGACCGGTTCCGCGCGTCCGGGCTCTCCCACCTGACTGCGGTGTCGGGTCAGAACGTGAGCTTCGTGCTGGCGGCCGCCGGCCCGTTGCTGGTGCGGCTGCGGCCGTGGTGGCGGTGGGCCGTCACGCTGGCGCTGATCGGCTGGTTCGTGAGCCTGACCCGGTTCGAACCGTCGATCGTGCGGGCCGGGGTGATGGCGGGGCTCTCGGCGACGGGTTTCGTGTTGGGGCGTGAACGGACGCCGTTGCGGCTGGTGGCGTGGGCGGTGATCGGGCTGCTGCTCGCCGACCCGTTGATCGCATGGTCGGTCGGGTTCTGGCTGTCGGTGGGCGCGACGGCCGGCGTGGTGACCGTCGGGCCGTGGTTGGGGGAGCGGCTCGGATCGCTCGGACCGCTGGCGATGCCGGTGGGGGTGACGCTCGGGGCGCAGGTGGGCGTGGTCGTGCCGTTGGTGTGGGTGTTCGGCTCGTTGCCGTTGGTGAGCGTGCCGGCCAATCTGTTGGCGGTACCGGTGGCCGGGTTCGTGATGCTGTACGGGCTGCCGGCCGGGCTGTTCGCCGGAGCGGTGGCAGGTACGGCGCCGTGGTTGGCGTCCGCGGTGATGCTGCCGTGTCGGTTCGGGGTGCGCTGGGTCGACACGGTGGCGGTGGTCGCGGCGCGACTCGAGCCGGGCGGGGCGGCGTCGTGGTGGGGTTGGGCCGTGCTCGTTGCCGCGATCGGCCTGATCGCTGCTAGGAACAGGGGTCGCCATGGGAGTCCATCTGCTGACCGGTGACGACGAGTCGATCCTGCGTGCCAAGGCGCACGACCTCGTCCATCAGCTGATCGGCGACGGTGATCGTTCCTTGATGGTCGACGAGTTCGAGGGTGACGAGTACGAGCTGCGCGAAGTCGCCGACGCAGCGCAGACGATGCCGTTCCTCACCGACAAGCGCGTCGTCGTCGCCCGCGACGTCGGGCGGTTCAACGCCGACGACCTGCCGCCGTTGCTCAACTACCTCGGCGACCCGCTCGATTCGACCGACCTCGTGTTGGTGGGCGGCGGTGGTCGGCTCGCCAAGAAGCTGACCGACGCCGTCAAAGCCGCCGGTGGGCACACGACGAACACCTCGCCGCCGAACCGGGCCAAGGACCGGCAGTCGTGGGTCAAGGTCGAGTTCGAGGAGCACGGTGTCCGACTCGACGCTGCTGCAGCAGCGCGCATCGCCGATCAGCTCGGTGAGGACGCCGGACGGCTCGAGGGGTTGATCTCGGTCATCCGATCCACGTACGGCGAAGGTGTGCGGGTCGGGACGGACGACATCGAGCCGTTCCTCGGTGAGGCGGGCGGGGTGCCGCCGTGGGACTTCACCGACGCCATCGACAGCGGTCAGACGACCAAGGCGCTCACCCTGCTCGGGCGCATGATGCACGGCGGCGATCGCCACCCGTTGCAGATGATGGCGACCCTGCACAATCACTACGCCAAGCTCGCCCGCCTCGACGGCGTCGACGCCCGCAACGAGCAGGAAGCGGCCGAGGCCATGGGCATCAAGGCCGGCTTCCCGGCCAAGAAGGCGCTCGGCAACTATCGGCGGCTGGGTGGCAGCGGGATCCAGCGGGCGATCGGGCTGCTCGCCAAGGCCGACCTCGA
>JBPEWX010000469.1:0-2081 GCA_052032235.1 Ilumatobacter sp.
GCACGGGAGGTGTCCGACACCGCTCGCAGGCACACCACCGGGTCGGGTGTCGTACGGAACGCCGAGGCGCAGCCGAGGCGTTTCGGGAGATCACCCGACCCGACGCGTGCGGACGGACCTCAGTCGGCGGGGGTGATGACGGTGACCGGCACCGAGACGGCGCGGCAGATGCGTGTCGGGAGGTCCTGGCGGAGCCAGCGTGAGATGCGACCCGGCAGGGTCGAGACGATCACCTCGCCGACGTCGACGCGTTCGGGCAACTCCGACAGGGTGCGGACGGCGTCGCTCAGCGTGATCTCTCCGTCGGCGGTGCAGCCCTGTTCACGCAGCCATGCCACGCCCGCCTCGAGCCGCTCGGTCGCCACGGCTCGTTCGTCGGGCAGGTCGTGATCGCCGATCATCACCACGTCGGCGCCGGCCATGCCGGCACTGACGGTGGGCGGCAAGCTGAGTTTGACCGGCACGACCACGTGGAAGTCGCGGGCGCCGGCAGCGATGCGGTTCTCGAGGACCGCCCTCAGGTCGGCGCCCGCCAGCGTCTCGTTGGCGACGATCACGATGACCCCCATGGGCTCATCTTGGCAGACCCCTGATCGGGTCGCAGCCGGGTGGGTCGAACTGTCGCACGGTTGCAAGACGACAGCAACGAAGGCGGCCCGGTGGGGTCGTGCGGCGACGAGGGTCGTAGGGTCGATCCGTGGCCCAGACCGACGGCTCCCCCACCGTCGCCGACCGAAGGAACGAACGACTCGATCGGCGAGTGCTCCTCACGGTGCTGTCGTGCGTGGTCGTCTTCACCGCCTCGATGACGATCGTGTCGGCGTCGTTGCCGACCATGGCCGACGATCTCGACTCGTCCGAGTCGCTGCTGTCGTGGGCGGTGACCGGACTCTTCTTGGTCATGAGTGTGAGCACACCGGTGATGGGCCGGCTCGGCGACGGGTACGGCCACCGCCGCGTGTTCCTCGGAGGCACCGTCGTGCTGGCCGTCGGCACGCTCGCGTGCGCCGTGGCACCGACGGCGATCTTGTTCGTCGCGGCTCGGATGGTCGTCGGGCTCGGCATCTCCGCCACGATGCCGAACGGCATCGCGATCATCATGGAGGCACACCCCGTGTCGCTGCGCGGCGAGGCGATGGGCTGGTTCCAGATGGCGATGACCGGAGCGCCGGTGCTCGGACTCGTGGTCGGCGGCCCCTTGATCGAGGCGTTCGGGTGGCGATCGGTGTTCGGGGTGCTGTTCCCCATGTCGCTCGTGGGGTTCGCGCTGGCGATCAAGGTGATCCCCGACGATCGCGACAGCCGCACCCCCGTGCCGATCGACGTGCGCGGTGCGCTGACCCTCGCCACCGCCACGCTCGGGTTCTTGCTCTGGTTGCAGTTCGGCGGATCCGACGGGCTGCTGACCCCGATGCCACTCGCGCTGCTGGCGGTCGGTGCGGTGTCGCTGGTGGCGTTCGTGATGATCGAGCGGCGGGTCGAGTTCCCGTTGCTGCGCCTCGACTACTTCCGTCGTCGCAACTTCACCGGCCCGCTGATCAACCATCCGCTGAGCCAGTTCGCCTACATGGGCAGCTTCCTGATCTCGCCGATCATGCTCGACGAGGCGTTCGGTTACTCCGTCGCCGCCGTCGCACTCATCCTGCTGTTCCGCCCGGCCGCGTTCTCGATCACGTCACCGGCGGGCGGCAAGCTGGCGAGCCGCGTCGGTGAGCGACCGATGCTGATCGTCGGCACGGCGTTGATGGTCGCGTCGATGCTCACGTGGGTGTTCGCCGCGCTGTGGGTCGACCTGTGGCTGGTGATCCTGGGGCTCGTGTTGTCGGGACTGGCGATGGGGTTGTCGTCGCCGTCGTACCAGACGGCGGTCGCCAACGCCGTCGAGCCGTCCGACCTCGGCATCGCCAACGGCATGGGGTCGACATTGATGAACATCGGCATGCTCACCGGCATCCAGGTCATGTTCACCGTGCTCGGCGACGGACGCGAACCCGCCGACTTCGCCCGCACCTTCGCCGTCGGCGCACTCGCCGCCGCGATCGGCGTCACCGGCGCCCTCGTCATGGACCGCCGCCGCTGAC
>JBPEWX010000047.1:0-2757 GCA_052032235.1 Ilumatobacter sp.
GCGGGTTTCGTGAAGAAGTTCACGTCAAGTTTGCATTATGTGACGGCGCGAGCACGCTCCGTGAGAAACGACGTCGTCGTGTCGCTCATGGTGATGACGATCGTCGGGCGCTCGGATGCAGCGGCCCTGATCGACGGCGGCGGTCACGTCGGCCGGTTCGCGGTTCGTGGCAACCAGCCGGGAGGCGGCGGGCCGGGGTCGGTAGGCTGGCCCGCCTATGACCGACGGCATGAACGCTGACCAGCTTCGACAGTCCTTCCTCGACTTCTTCGCCGCGAAGGACCACTCGGTCGTGCCCTCGGCGTCGCTCATCCCGCACGACCCGACCGTGATGTTCACGGTGGCCGGCATGGTGCCGTTCAAGCCGTACTTCGTCGGCGACGAGGTGCCGCCGTACCAGCGTGCGGTCAGCTCGCAGAAGTGTGCTCGCGCCGGCGGTAAGCACAACGACCTCGACGACGTCGGTCGCACCAAGCGTCACCTCGTGTTCTTCGAGATGATGGGCAACTTCAGCTTCGGCGACTACTTCAAGGAAGCGATCATCCCGTGGAGCTGGGACCTCGTCACCGGCTCGCCCGAGAGCGGCGGCTGGGGCATGGACGGCGACCGGATGTGGATCACCGTCCACGAGACCGACGACGAGGCCGAGGCGATCTGGCACGAGCAGGTCGGCGTGCCGATGAACCGCATCCAGCGGCTCGGCGACAAGGACAACTTCTGGCAGATGGGCGACACCGGGCCCTGTGGTCCGTGCTCGGAGATCCACATCGACCGCGGCCCCGAGTTCGGGCCCGACGGCGGCCCGCTCGGCGACCCGGCCGGCGACCGGTTCATGGAGTTCTGGAACCTGGTCTTCATGCAGTACAACCAGGCGCCCGACGGCAGCCGGACGCCGCTGCCGAAGCCGTCGGTCGACACCGGAGCCGGTCTCGAGCGCATCCTGGCCCTGCTGCAAGGTGTCGACTCGGTCTGGGAGACCGACCTGATGGTGCCGCTGATCGACACCGCCCAGTCGATCACCGGCAAGCGCACGATCGTCGGCGACTACGACGACCGCGACAGTTTCGCGATGCGCGTGCTCGCCGAGCACGCCCGCTCGTCGACGATGCTCGTCAGTGACGGTGTGTTCCCCTCCAACGAGGGTCGCGGTTACGTGCTGCGTCGCATCATCCGCCGTGCGGTCCGCTACGCCTTCCTGCTCGGCACCGAGCAGCTCGTCATGCCGCGCCTCGTCGAGACCGCGATCGACGTGATGGGCAACGCCTACCCCGACGTCGTCAAGAACCGCGACTTCATCGTCGGGGTCCTCACCCGTGAAGAGGAGCGCTTCCGCCACACCCTCAAGACCGGCCTGTCGATCCTCGACGACGAGCTCACCAGCGGCGACTCGCTCTCGGGCTCGACGGCGTTCGTCCTGCACGACACGTACGGCTTCCCGCTCGAGCTGACCCAGGAGATCGCCGGCGAGCGTGAGGTCGAGGTCGACCTCGCCGGATTCGAGGCCGAGATGACGGCCCAGCGCGAGCGCGCGAAGGCGGCCCGGAAGGATTCGGGCGCGTCCGACGAGCGTCTCGACGGGTATCGAGAGGTCGTCGAACAGTTCGGCATCACCGAGTTCCTCGGCTACACCGACGTGTCGACCGAGAGCCGGGTGCTGTCGGTGCTGCCCGCCGGCACCGACGACGACGGCAACGAACTGGTCGACGTGTTCCTCGACCGCACCCCGTTCTACGCCGAGAGCGGCGGCCAGGTCGGCGACACCGGCACGATCAGCACCGAGACCGGCAAGGTCGAGGTGCTCGACACCACGTTCGCCCTCCCGAACCTGCGTCGCCACACCGGCCGGGTGGTCGACGGCACCGTATCCGCCGGCCAGGCGGCGACGGCCGCGATCGACGGCGCCCGTCGCGACGCGACCAAGCGCAACCACACGGCGACCCACCTGCTGCACTGGGCGTTGCGGCGGGTGCTCGGCGACCACGTCAAGCAGGCCGGTTCGTACGTCGGCCCCGACCGGCTGCGTTTCGACTTCTCGCACTACGAGTCGGTGACCGCCGACGAGATCGCCGAGATCGAGCGACTCGTCAATGCCGAGACGCTGCGCAACGAGCGGGCGCGGGCGTTCGAGACCAGCAAGAGCGAGGCCGAGGCGCTCGGCGCCATCGCGTTCTTCGGCGACAAGTACGGCGACATCGTCCGCGTGCTCGAGGCCGGCCCGTCGGTCGAGTTGTGCGGCGGCACCCACGTGTCGGCCACCGGCGACATCGGCACGGTCAAGATCGTGAGCGAATCGTCGATCGGCTCCAACCTGCGCCGCATCGAGGCGATCACGGGTGAGGCGTCGGTGGCGTTGCTCCAGGAGGACGAGGCGAAACTCGGCAGGATCGGCCAGCTGGTCGGCACGACCGGTGACGTCGTCGACGGGGTGCAGCGCAAGCTCGACGAGATCAAGGAACTCCAGAACGAACTCAAGGCGATGCGTTCGCAGATGGCGGCCGGTCGTGCGTCGGAGATCGCCGCCGGCGCCGACGACGGCGTCGTCGTGGCGCGCGTCGACGGGATCGACCCGGGAGACCTCCGCGAGTTGGCACTCGCCGTCCGCCAGCAGGGTGTGCGCCGCGTGGCGCTGCTCGGTGAGACGCCGAGCGGCGGTGTGTCGCTCGCCGCGGCCGTCGGCCCCGACGAGGGCATCCCGGCCGCCGACCTGATCAAGGACGCCGCCCGCGCCGTCGGCGGTGGTGGCGGTGGCAAGGGCGA
>JBPEWX010000470.1:0-1995 GCA_052032235.1 Ilumatobacter sp.
TCGACGCCGACCTGATCGAACTGGCGGTAGCGGCCGCGCTGGGGCTTCTCGTACCGGAAGTTCGGCCCCGAGTACCACGCCTTCCACGGCGTGACCGGCCGGTGTTGCGCGAACGCCCGGCAGACGCTGGCCGTCTGTTCGGGGCGGAGCGCGACGTGGCGGTCGCCCTTGTCGACGAAGTCGTACATCTCCTTGGTCACGACGTCGGTGGCGTCGCCGAGACGCGTGAACACCCCGAGGTCTTCCATCATCGGCGGGATGATCAGGCCGTAGCCCGCCGATTCGACCACCTCGGCGAACACCTGCGTGAAGGCGCGCCAGCGAGCCGACTCGGGGGCGAGGATGTCGCGCATCCCGGGGCTGGTCTGGAACGAAGGCACGGCCGTCGAGGCTATCGGCCGACGCCCCTGGTCACGGTGGGAGTTCGGGCTCGATCAGGCGTCGCGACCGGCACCGGGCAGGAGCCGGTGCACGTCGTACACGCTGTCGATGCGCCGGATCGTGTTCAACACGCTGCCGACCTGCGCCGGGTTCGACATCTCGAGCTGGAACCGCATCTTGGCGACGCGGTCGTCGCCGGTGAGGGTCTCGCACCCGAGGATGTTGACGCCCATGTCGCCGAGGGCGTTGGCGACGTCGCGCAGCAGGCTGGTGCGGTCGAGCGCCACCACCTCGACGCCGGCGGCGTACGTGCCGCCCCGGGCGCCTTCGCGGTCCCACTCGACGTCGATCAGGCGCATCGCCTGCTCCTCGGAGAGCGACGTCGCGTTCGCACAGTCGGCTCGGTGCACGCTGACCCCACGACCGCGGGTCACGAACCCGATGATCTCGTCGCCCGGGATCGGTGTGCAGCAGTTGGCGAGGCGGACCATCACGTCGTCGAGCCCCTCGACGTGGACCCCGACCTGGCCCTCACGCGACGACCCTCGCCGCGGCTCGTGCACGGTCGCCGGGAGCTGGTCTTGGTCGGGGGCGCCGTCGCCCTTGAGGATCTTGCCGATCCGCTGTGCGGTGCCGCGAGCCGACACGTGCCCCTCGCCGATGGCGGCGAGGAACGTGTCGACGTCGGTGTAGCTGTGTTCGACGATCACCTCGGCGAACGCCTCGTGGTTCCAGATCTTCTGGACGGGCAGCCCTTCCCGGCGGAGTTCGTCGGTCAGCTGGTCGCGTCCGTGTTCGATCATGTCGTCGCGACGCTCACGACTGAACCACTGGCGGATCTTGTTCTGGGCCTTGTGCGACACCACGAACTGGAGCCAGTCCTGCGACGGGCCGGCGGTCTCGACCTTCGAGGTGAAGACCTCGCACGTGTCGCCGCTGGCGAGCTGGTGATCGAGCGGGACCAGGCGTCCGTTGACCTTGCTCCCGATGCAGGAGTGCCCGACCTCGGTGTGCACGTAGTAGGCGAAGTCGACCGGGGTCGAGCCGACCGGCAACGTGATGACCTTGCCCTTCGGCGTGAAGACGTAGACCTCTTCCTGGTCGAGATCGGTCTTCAGGTTGGCCATGAACTGGGCCGGGTCGCTGACCTCGGCCTGCCAGTCGATCAGCCGGTTGAGCCAGTCGATGTCGGAGCTGTCGCCGTCGTTCTTGTACGCCCAGTGCGCCGCGACGCCCCATTCGGCCCGCTGGTGCATGTCGCGGGTGCGGATCTGGACTTCGAGCGGGCGTCCCTGCGGCCCGATCACGGTCGTGTGCAGGCTCTGGTACAGGTTGAACTTCGGGACCGCGATGTAGTCCTTGAAGCGACCGGGCACCGGACGCCAACGGCCGTGGATCGAGCCGAGCGCCGCATAACAGTCACGGATCGAGTCGACGATCACCCGCACCGCCACGATGTCGAAGATCTCGTTGAACTCACGGTTCTTGACGACCATCTTCTCGTAGATGCTCCACAGGTGCTTGCCGCGACCGGTGATCTCCCCCTCGATCCCGAGCTCGTCGAGCCGTTTCTGGATCTCGGCGATCGCCTGAGCGAGGTACGTGTCACGTTCG
>JBPEWX010000471.1:0-10360 GCA_052032235.1 Ilumatobacter sp.
TGTCCCATCGTGGAGCTGGGGGGAATCGAACCCCCGTCCACCAGTCCGTGAACGGACCCGATACGACCATTCCCGCATTGCACCTATCGCCGGTGCACTGGCGGGTCAGCCGATCTTGCGATCAGCGCCCGAACTTTCCCGGGAGTCAGCGGTCTTTCTCGCCGTCAGCGGTCTTTCCCGCCGTCATCCCTCACTTCTGTTGCCGGGCTGTGATGGATTGGCCCCGTGCGGCATTTCTGCTCACGATGACTCTTCACTCACCTGAAAATCAGGCGGCGAGAGTGAACTGCTCATCGGCAATTCTTTGGGTTGCCCCGTTTAACGAGTCTGAGCAACTCGGGTCGCAAACCCGCCCAACAGTTCTGATGTCGAAACCAGTCAGCCCCGTGAACGATATGTCAGCGGCTCAGTGTACGACCGGCGAACGTCGCTCCCACGTTCGGTTGAGCCGTCGGCGAGCGGTTCGGTGGTCTTCGGTCGTCGACCGACTCGAGTGAGGTGCCACACTCGTCCGATGGAGTTGCGTCACCTGATGACGATTCGGATCGCCGTGAACCCGGTCGAGTCGTTCGGCCGGTTTCCCTTCGGTGAGCGTCGTCTGATCACGTTCGACGAAGGAACGTTCGACGGGGCCGACCTTCGCGGCACGTTGCTGCCCGGAGGGGTCGACTGGCAGCTGGTCGCACCCGACGGCACGCTCGAGATCCGCGCGCACTATGCACTCCGCACCGATGAGGGCGAGTCGATCGAAGTGGTCTCCGAAGGGGTTCGGGCTGCTCCGCCCGAGGTGTTGGAACGGCTGGCGGCGGGGGAGCAGGTCGACCCCGACGAGTACTACTTCCGCACCCACATCCGCCTCTCGACCGACTCCGAGCGCCTCGATCGGCTGAACCGGGTGCTCGGGGTCGCCCGCGGCGAGCGGGCACCGGGTGGCGTCGCCATCCACGTGCACGAGGTGCTCTGACGTGGAACGCAGCGACGCCATCGTCATCGTCGGTGGTGGGATCGGCGGGCTCGTCACCGCACTGAGCCTGCACCAGGACGGCCACGACGTCGTCGTCTACGAAGCGGTGTCCGAGCTCAAGGCGCTCGGTGTCGGCATCAACCTCTTGCCGCACGCCGTGCGTGAGCTCGACGCGCTCGGCCTGCTCGCCGATCTCGAAGCGGAGTCGGTCGCCCCGACGACGCTCGCCTACTTCACGAAGCGGGGCCAGTCGATCTGGGACGAGCAGCGTGGCCGGGCAGCCGGTTACGGGTGGCCGCAGTTGTCGATCCATCGCGGCACGCTCCACCGCATCCTCCGAGACGCGTGCGTCGAACAGCTCGGCAACGAACGAATCCGACTCGGCCACCGACTGATCGGACTGCGCCAGAACGGCGACCGTGCGGTTGCGTCCTTCGAAACCGGCCTCGGCGACGTCGAGGTGTCGGCCCCGCTCGTGGTCGCCGCCGACGGGATCCATTCCGTCGCACGAGCGCAGCGGTACCCCCACGAGGGCATGCCCGAGTGGAACGGAGCGCTGCTCTGGCGCGGCCTTGCCGAGACCGAGCCGGTTCTCGACGGGCGCACGATGGTGTGGGCCGGCCATCCCGATCAGAAGTTCGTCGGCTACCCGGTGCTCGATCTCGACGGTGATCGTCAACTGTTCAACTTCATCGCCGAGTTCCGGACCGATTCGGTCGTGCTGGCCGAGCGCGAGGACTGGAACCAGCCCGGCCGACTCGACGACTTCATCGACCGCTTCGAGTCGTGGCGGTTCGATTGGCTCGACGTGCCGGCCCTCATCCGCTCGGCGCCGGGAACCTTCCGGTTCCCGATGGTCGATCGCGATCCGGTCGACCGGTGGACGTTCGGTCGGACCACACTGCTCGGCGACGCCGCCCATCCGATGTATCCGATCGGATCGAACGGAGCATCGCAGGCGATCCTCGACGCCCGAGTGCTCACCGGTTGTCTCCGCTCCCACCCCGGCGACATCGACCGGGCGCTGGAGCGCTACGAGGAGATCCGACGTCCCGCAACGGCCCAGATCGTGCTCGCGAACCGCGGCCTCGGCCCGGAGGCGCCGATGCAACTCGTCGAGGAGCGCGCGCCCGACGGCTTCGACGACATCGACGACGTCATCACCCGCGACGAGATCCTGGCGGTCACCGACGGGTACCGCCGCACCGCCGGATTCGCGCTCGAGGCGCTCGCCGACGGCACGTCGATCGCCGACCGGGTCGACGACTGACCGGGTCGAGTCGGTCAGGCGGCGAGGGTGTCGGTGAGGCCGGTGAACAGGTTGTCGAACACGTTGTTGCGGTCGAATCGCATGGCGTAGGTGCGAGCTGCGGTCTCGCGCGTGCGCAGCTCGGCGGCGCTCATCCCGCCGATCGCCAGGTCGATCGCCTCGGCCAGCTTCTGGGGTGAGCTGTGCGGCACCATCAGGGCGTTCGATCCGACCGCTTCCGGGATGCCGCCGGTCTGGCAGGTGATCACCGGACCACCGCCGGCGAGCATCTTCTCGACCAGGGCGATCCCGAACGTCTCGACGAACTCGGGTCGGGGCTTGCTCGGGAGCGCGAACGCCGCCGAACCGGCCATGAGGAGCGGCTTCTCGGTGTCGTCGACGTCGTCGAGGAACACGATCTGTTCGGCGGCGAGCGACGAGGTGGCGTGTGCCCGCAGCGCAACCGCCTCGGGGCCGTTGCCCGCGATGACCAGCTTCGTGTGGTTCCGACTGTGGCTCCGGGCGAATCCCGAGATCAGGTCGTCGACGCCCTTCGCCTTCGACAGGCGAGAGAGGAACAGGACGTACCGGTCGCGCTCGAGACCGCGGGCGGCCAGCGCCCTGGCGATGTCGTCGTCGGCGAGATTGGTGTACTGACACGCGTCGATGGCGGGGTACGAGATGCCGATCCGCTCGGCGCACTGCGGAGCGAACCGTGTCCCGTGTTGATCGTCGATCTCGGCTGCGGCGTGGATGATGATCTCCTTCGTGTACTCGCTGACGGCGACACACGTCTCGTTGCTGAGGTAGGTCGAGAACAGGTGGGCGGCGGCACCGAACTTCTCCGACTCCACGCACGACCGCACCACGTTCGTGATGTCGGAGCCGACGGCCTCGGCGATCGTCGTGACGTGATGGGGGAGACCCGTGGCGGCAGCGACCCGCCGGGCGTCGGCGACGACGGTCGCGTGCGGCGTGAGGTACAGCGACATCGCGACGGTGGGAACCCCGTCGGTGAACAGTTCGACGAGGCGGCCGGTCAGCCCGGCCAGGAACCGTCCGTCGGGAACCTTGTAGTCACCGACACCGGTCGGTCGTTCCACCGTGATGCCGTCCGAGTACGGCATCACCGCGTCGAGCGGCTTGAGCGGCAGGTGCGCGGCCCGCAGCACGTCGATCGGCCAGGTCACGATCCGGACGTCGTCGAAACCGCGTGTGAGCGCGACCTCGGCCAGGTTGCGTGCCTCGCCCGAGTGACCGCAGATCACAGGGTCGGCGCGGACGACGATGACGAGGCGTCGATTCGGTGTGTTCATGGGGCTCCTGGTGTTCGTGCGAGCGAGTCGCTGGTCGATGCGGATGGGGGACGGGTCGACGTCGCCCAGGTGGAGGGGCGATCGCCGAGAACGATGTCGAGGCGTCGGCCACCTCGGAGCTCGTGGGCGCCGAGCCAGGAGCGGTCGAGGGGCTGACCGTCGAGTCGGACCTCCTGGACGTACTGGCACGGACGCCCGCGCTCGGGTTCGACGAACCCGGACGCCTCGATCGTCAACGGCGAACCGCCGACCTCGACGGTGGCGTGGGCGAACGACGGGGCGTTCACGAGGAACAGGTTCTGCCCGGCCACCGGGAACAGGCCGAGCGACGCCCAGACGTACCACGACGACAGACCGCCCGAGTCGTCGTTGCCGGCGAGCCCACCACGCCCCGGTCCGAACTGCTGGTCGATCGCCGCCCGCACCACCTCGGTCGTCCGGTCGGGTCGCCCGGCGTAGTGGTAGGCCCACGGGGCCTCCATGTCGGGCTCGTTGTTCATGCCCTCGAACCGGTTGAGTGCGTACCCGCGGTCCATCTCGTCCTTGCCCGGTCGTTCGCCCGGCTGCTTCACCGGGTCCGCGTGGTAGCCGAAGAACTCGTCGAGCAGCGCGACGAACCGTCGCTCGCCGCCCGCGAACCCGATCCGGGTCGCCATGTCGTGGAGGATCCGGAACGAGTAGTTCCACTTGCCGCCCTCGTAGAACGACGAGTCGACGAGCAGCCCCGACGCCTGGTCGAAGGCGGCGGTCCAGCCGTCGGCGAGCGCTTCGAGCTGACCGGCCAGTGCCTCGTCGCCGACCTGGCGCGAGACGACGGCCGTGCAGTGGTAGGCGAACGCCACGTCGAGCGTGTGCGTGATCGGGTGCGCCACACCGCGTTCGAGGAAGTCCTCGGCGTAGCCGCGGCGGAGGTCGCTGTGCATGCACGACAGCGCCCAGTCCCAGTCGATGCCGGGTGCCTCGAGCGCACACAGGTCGGCGAAGAAGGTGTGGGCGAGGGCGCTGCCTTGTCGGGCGAACCGGTCGGCGCCGCGGGCCATCCGGTAGCCGATCGGGAGGTTGCCTTCCTCCTCGCAGATGTGGAGGAGCGCGTTGGCGAGTTCGACCGAGCGTTGGGCGAACAGGGTCGAGATCAGCGGCAGCTGCGTCCGGTAGATGTCCCACATCGTGCAGAGGTCGAACACGAACGGCCCGTCGGCCGGCCAGAACGGGCTCTCGCCCGGCGCGAAGCACGGCTTGATCAGCGAGTGGTACAGCGCCGACGCGAAGACCGTCTCGCGGTCGGCGTCGTCGGTGTCGACGGCGATGGTCCCGAGATGCTCGCGCCACGCCCGCTTGGTCGCCGTCCGGCGCGTGTCGAACGCCTCCTGCCGGGTCGCGATGTCGGTCGACAGGTTGCGCGCAGCGCGGTCGGTGCCCCGGAGCGAGAAACCGATCCGCAACTCGACCGATCCGCCCGCCTCGACGGGGCCGCGCCACAACAGCCCGAACGGCCGCAGAGTGGTGGGGCGGATGTCGTCGAACTCGAGTCGGGTACTGCCTTCCATCAGCCGCCGGTCGTACCAGAGGCTCTGACGCCATCCGGGGGAGTCGCACGCCAGATGGAACGCGAGCGGGGCACCCTCGACCGTGATCTGGCCGGACGCCTCGGCGTGACCGTTGGTCTGCATGTGCGCCCGGAGCGGCACGGTCGCGCCGTGGTCGATCGCGAGGCCGCCCTGCGACAGGTCGACGACGACGCGAGCGTCCGCTGCGCTCGGGAACGTGTATCGATGCACCGCTGATTTCGGGCCGACGGTGATCTCGCACCGAATGCCCGACTCGAGGGTGCAGGCGTAGTAGCCCGGCTCGGCGACCTCGTCGGTGATCCGCCAGTTCGTGCCGAGGTCGTCGAGCGGGCCGAGCATCGGGGTGACCCGGACGTAGTTGTAGTACTTGCGGATCGCGCCGGTCCCCGACTGCTGGAAGTGGGTGAAGCCCGACGCCTGGAGATGGTCGAACCTCCGGGTCGGGAGTCCTTCGGTGCCGAGGTCATAGACCCCGTAGCCGGTCGGGTAGGCGCCCGAGTAGGCGCATGCCGACACCATGCCGAACGGATGACACGCCCCAGGGTGGGTGTTGCCGACCTGCGGCTTCGGGAACCACCAGGTGGCAGCGAGCCCGTCGGGCGGGGGCAGGTCGATGGCATCGGTCCCGATGAACGGATCGACACGATCGAACACGTCGGTGACCGTAGGAAACGAGCAACAACGGATGCCGTCCGATGTGTTTCCAGTCGGTGAAGACGGTGTGCGGACACGCGAAAGAGCCCGGGGCCGAAGCCCCGGGCTCTTCCTGTTTCTGATCGACCGGCGAGGTGTGGGTGGCCGATCAGATCGTGGTGCTGATCTGGTTCGTCAGACCGTCTGCTTGTCCTTCATCGGGACCTGCTCGGTGAGGAACGCTTCGGGGACCGTGTCGGGGATCTCCTTGCGGCGGGCCTGCCAGACGAGGGCGCCGCCCATCACCAGGAAGACGAACCCGAGGCCGGCCAGCAGGATCGAGATGCCGAGGCCGATCTGCAGCGTGGCGTGGGTCGCAGCGCCGACGCCGAGCTCACCGAAGAGGCCGTGTGCGGTGCCGCTCCAGGCTGCTGCCCGAGCGGGGCCGTCCAGGATGTCCATCCGGTCGAACCCGGTCCAGTAGCGACCTTCGACGGGGACCGTGTACGTGCCCGCCTCGAGGACCTCGCCCTGGTAGGCCTCGACGACGCCGTTGTAGGTGCCGTCGGGGTCGAGCTGACCGCTCTCGATGCCGGCGGCGATGTCGTCGGCGGTGAGGGTGATCATCTGCTCACCATGGAGGACGTGGTACCCGATGGTGGCCATCTGGAACATGTACTCCGTGGCGGTGTTGACCAGCGGGTCGTTGGGGTCGAGGTCACTCTCGACGACGGGGAAGTTCCAGTCGTCCTCGAGCAGTTGCATGATCGCCTCGGCACCTTCGGTGGTGCCTCGGTCGGTCAGCTGACCGTCTTCGTTGTAGCTGAGCTCGACGTTCTGGGCCTCGCTGAAGGCCTGCAGCGAGCCGTAGCCGCCTTGCACCTGGCTGTATGCGTAGCCGCCTCCGACGAAGAATCCGAGACCGACCACGATCAAGAAGACTCCGAGGAGTCCGAGTGGCTTCTTGAACATTGTCCAACTCCTTTCGAGTTGTTGTGCAGTGATTCGTGAGGTGTTTCACGAAGTTCTGGTACTCATGCTGACGTTTGCGTCGGCAATCGATTAGGGCCCTAGGTCCCGGACACGGGGGTATTGATATCGACCGGACAATTGACGTTTCCCCTGGTCAGGGGTGTTGGTCGGGTCGGGGCGTCGCACGTCCTAGGCTGGTGCGGTCCATCCACGACCACAGGAGGAAACCCATGGGACTGTTCGACAAGGCCAAGGATCTCGTCGGCAAGCACGACGACAAGATCACCGACGGCATCGACAAGGCCGCCGACGTCGCCGACGACAAGCTCGGCGACAAGGTCGGCTCCGACAAGATCGACCAGGCCGCCGACGCCGCCAAGGGCGCCGTCGACAAGCTCGGCGACAGCTGAACCACCGCACCAGCAAGACGAGGGCACGGTCTGCACGGACCGTGCCCTCGTCGCGTGCGTCTTCGTGCGTCTTCGTGCGAGGTTGCCGTCCGGGCCGCTCGTCAGCTCGTGTCGAATGCCGGGTTCGGGACCGGTGGTGCGTATCCGTGGTCGAGACCGTTGACCGCCACGGGATCGCCGCCGTCCCGGTCGTCCCCGTCGTCCCCGCCGTCCCCGTCGTCGGGGGGCGTCTGGTACTTCACCGGGCTTTGGCGGAGGACGCCGTCGTCGTCGATGAAGAGATGCCACCCCGCCAGCAACATGGCGTCGCGGCGGGGTTCGAGATGGAACGTCTGCACCCGTGCCCGCAGCCGCCCGTCGGCGTGTTCTTCGAGGATCACCTCGTATGCCCGATGATCGGCGTCGTCGGCCGACAGGGCGACCTGGGTGCCGTGCAAGCCGTTGATCACGAGCGACGACGCGTTGAGATGACGGTTGGCATGAGTGACCGTCGTGGGCGAGGCGGGCGGCGTCGGCAACGGCTTCGTGCGCGGCGTGCCGTCGGCGTGCCGTCCGCCGATGCGACCGTCGACGACCGGGCCGGTGTGGGGCCGGATCTCCTGGCCGGTCGTGACGTCGACGCCGCCGCTCGAGCTCGGAGCCGCCGACCCCACGAACGAGGGTCGGGACCCGAGGCGGATCTCGATCGACGCCAGGTGGTCGTCGTCGACGAAGGCGGGTGACCGCAGACCGGTCGCGAACGCCGCGGCCATCAGCGCCTGCCAGGTGCCCGTGATCTCGGCATGGATCTGCTCGACGCCGGTCCGGTACGACACGACGACCCAGCCCGGATCCTGCCCGTCGAGCGACGCGGCCGTGGGGGTGCCGTCCGCGATGTCGGCGTCGATGGTGTAGTGCTCGTCGCCGCGTTGCACGTGAGGGACGACGATCGGATACAAGCGACCGTCGGGCCCGCGGACGGCGCCACCGCCGCTGTAGTAGGCGTCGGGGCCGAATGATCGGCAGCCGGGCGGGATCGCCGTCCGCATCCAGGTCGGTCGATCGATCGCGACGAGTGAACCGGCGAGCGAGAACTCGCCGGCGTCGAGGGCAGCGGCCCCGACGTCGTCGTTCAAGCCGGCCCACAGCGTGCGCTCGGCCTCGGCCCAATCGGCTCGCATCGCGGTGTACCACCCCTCGCCGTCGACGGACGACACGAACCGGTCGGCGACGGTCGCCCGTTCGATCGTGGCGGTCAGGTATCGGGCGAGCGCAGCGAGCTCGTCGCCCAGTTCGAGGACGATCGCGGCCGACGTCCTGGGCAGTTCGGCGGAGAACAACGCCCACTCGATCGTCGAGGACAACGCGCGTGCTCGGGCCGCGAGGCGATCGACGAGTTCGGACGTGGAGGCGACGTGGGCCGTGTCGACGACGAGCGCGTCACCCATAGCGAACCCACGGGGCCGGGCGGCGGGGCGGTGTGCGGTCGACGTCGTCGGAACGCAGGAACCGCCCGTACGCGTCGGTGTACGCATCGCAGACGACGGCACGGTGTCGGGCCTCGATCGCCTGTCGCTCGAGGTCGAGCGTCGCCGCCCGGATGTTGGCGGCCGAGACACCGGCGGTCGCGTCGACGGCGGTGCGCGCCGGGCCGACGAGCGCGAGGCCGTCGAGGAGCCAGCGGAGCTGGAGGGCGAGCGTGTCGAGTTCGTGGCGGGCGTCGTCGAGCACGTCGGCGACGTGTCGGAACTCCGAGGCGGTGGGCATGGAACCAGTGTCGATCAACGATGCCTGCGTCGACATGGGGACGACTCCCCGGTCGATCAGAGCGAACGCACGGTCGGGCCGGCGACCACCGACCCGACCAGGAGACAACACAACACACCGATCAGGACCATCGCCGTCGCCACGCTGGTCGCAGCGACCAGGCCGAACAGCAGGAGCGCCGTGATCGGGAACGCACCGTTCTGGGCGACCGCGACGAGCCCCATCACCCGGCCCATCAGTTCGGGTGGTGTGTGCTGTTGGGTCAGCGTGCGGAGCACGGTCATGGCGATACCGCCGCTCAGGCCCCACAGGAAGCCGCACAGCATGGTGACGACGTACTCCCGGGAGAGCCCGATCGCGATCAGGCCACCACCCAGCGGCACCGAGGTGAAGAACGCGAGGACCAGTCCGGGACGGCTCGGCGTCCATCGGGTGGCCAGGACCATCGACGTGATCATCATGCCGACGCTCATCGCGACGTTCAGCGCACTCGCTGCCAACGAGTCCTTGCCGAGCACGTCGCGGGCGAACTCGGGCAGGAGGAGTGAGGACGTCGCGATGGCGATCCCGAGCACGGCGGTGATGGCGAGCAGCGAGCGGAGCGGCTCGGTCCCCAGGGCGATGCGGATGCCGTCCCGGACCGAGCCCCTGGTGGTTCCGGCGCCCGCCAGCCGATCGGGCAGTGGCGCCAGCGTCACGACGAGGAAACCGAGCACGCTGGCGACGACGAGGAGCCAGAATCCGGCGGCCGTGCCGAACGCTTGCATCACGGCACCGCCGAGAAAGATGCCGCCGATGGTCGACACCATCATGCTGAGGTTCTGCACGGCGACCGCTTGCATGAGCCGTTCCGGCGGCGACACGCTCGGCACCAGCGCCTGCATGAGCGGCATCAGCATCGACGGTGCGGCGATCGCGACCAGCCCCATCACCATGGTGAGCGGCACCGTCATCGTGTCGGTCGAGACGAGGATCGCGGTGATCGCGAAGAGCGCCGTGCTGATCGTGAACAGGATCGAACCGAGCCGCTTCGGAGCGAGGAAGTCGGCGAGTGATCCGGCCCACGCGCTGAGCAACAGCGGAGGGAGTCCGATCACGATGCCGAGGATGGCGGTGGCCGGGTTCCAGTCCGTCAACTCGCCCACGAGCCAGACGAACACGAATCGGCTGGTGCCGAACACGGTCGCCGACAAGATGTTGGCGACCAGGAGGGCGCGAAACGGTGGGAGCCGGAGCAGCGACCCGACGCCCGCCTTCGGCTCGACCTGCTCGGTCATCTCCTCCATCTGCGCATCGTTGCCCGGGCGAGGGCACGCCGACGAGGTGGAGACGACGCGAGCGACCGATCCTCCTACCCGTCGGCGGCGGGGTCGTCGCCCGTGCGATCGGGCTCCGGGACGTCCCCGCTCGCCGAGATCTCGTACCGTTGGGACGTGGTCTCGATTCGCAAGGCACGAGCGGGCGACATCGCCCAGGTCGCACGCACGGCGAGTCGTGCGTTC